>CAYWFA010000114.1:0-1537 GCA_964457815.1 Candidatus Woesearchaeota archaeon | reverse complement strand
TGTTTGCTTTCTTGTTGTTCGTCTTCAATTATGTCTTCTTCATTGTCTTGTTTTATTTCTTCTTCCTCTTCAAGTTCTTCTTGAATTTCTTGGATTATCTCTTCTTGTTGTTCTTCGGTTTCTTGTGGCTTTTCTTTTTTTTCTAATTTTTCTTTTTCTTTTCTTATATCTTCTATATCTTCTATTTTTATGTCTTTGATTATTTTTGCTCCTATTTCTCTTTCTTTTGCATCAAAGGATTTTGGTTTAGCTTCTATGTATTGGTGTTCTTCTATTGATTTTATGTTGTTCTTGAAATCAGATTCTTTTGCAGTTAAGTATCTCCAAAAAGTTTCATTCCCTCTTCTGAAAGGAAAAGCAAAATCTTTTATTTCTCTTAAAGCAACCCTTA
Organism: Candidatus Woesearchaeota archaeon; assembly: GCA_964457815.1. GTDB lineage: Archaea > Nanobdellota > Nanobdellia > Pacearchaeales > GW2011-AR1 > MWBV01. Next base: position 1,146 of record CAYWFA010000114.1, on the reverse strand, counting down.
TTGCGGGACTTTGTTCAGAATCTTTCAAAAACTTTTTTTCTTGTAAAAGCTGGAATGCTTCTTTTTCTTTGCTTTTAAGATATTTTGAAAAATTTTCTAGTTTGGATTCTTGTCCTGAAACGTAATATATTGGAGAGTTTCCCACCCTCATAGAACTCATTTTAATTAATTTGTCTGATAAAAGTTCAGAAAGAAAAGCAGAGGCGAATAACATGCTTATTCCTACTTCTTGAGAAATATATACGGGTATTGTAGGACCCTTCATCCTTAAAATAGAGAGTATTCTTTCCCTGATTTTTGAAGCATCCTGGTTAGCCATTATTTTAAGAGTTTGGTTTATATTATAAAGATTTATGTTTCTGTTTTCAAGTCTTTATCCAAGACACTTCATAGTAAGAAACAGCCGATTCTTCATCAATAATTGCTATTAAAAGTTTCTTTTTTGTGGAGTGTGCAACTCTGTTTTTTGAAGAAAATTCGTGCCATGAGAATTTTTTGGATTCGTGTTCACAGAAAACAATCCATTTTGCATGTTCTTCATCAGGAGTTTTGCCTTTTTCATAAACTCTGAAGTCTGAACCAAATTTAAGTGCAGTTTTAACAATATATCCTTTTTCACGCAAGTCTTTGAATACAGGATATTTCAATTGTATTCTGCTGTCTATTTTTTTGAATATTTTGAAAAGTTCTTCAAAGCTAAGGGATTTATTGTTCTTTTTTATTTGTATTTTGTTTTTTTCAACAAGATAGAGTGCTTCGGCTAGAGAGTATTGGATTTTTTGTCCTATTGGTTGTCCGAAACTTGATTTTTTGTAAAGGGTGAATGCTTCTGATTCATTTGTTGAAATTATTTCTCCTAGAAGATATGTGGATATTGCTGCCATTTTTATTTTAAGTTAGGAGAATATTTAAAAGTTCCTGAATAATCATTTAATCATGGATAAAAACAAGGAAATTGATTTCCATAAAATTGAATTGAAGTGGCAGAAAAACTGGGAAAAAGAAAAAACCTTTCAAGTAAAAGAGAATTCAAAAAAGCCCAAGTTTTACAATCTTGAGATGTTTCCTTACCCTTCTGGAGCAGGACTTCATATGGGACATGCTTTGAATTATACAATTGGAGACATTTATGCTCGTTTTAAAAGA
>CAYWFA010000113.1:0-1545 GCA_964457815.1 Candidatus Woesearchaeota archaeon | reverse complement strand
CATAACGATGCAAATATGATTGCATTTGGCGCAAAATTTATGAATATCAACGATATTTTAAGAAGAACAGACATTTTCTTAAGTACTGATTTTGAAGGTGGAAGACATTGTGTTCGTGTTGATACCATAAATGATTACGATAAAAAGTAAAAAAAGTAAATTTAGGGTAGAAAAAACCTCCTTAACATACATCTTGTATGTGAGGAGGTTTTTATATTAATAAAGAGTATTCAGATATAACTGATATTAGCCCTTTTAACAATATTGAAGCAGGAGCTAATCTTGCAAAAAGATTATTTAAAGAAAAAAATGCAGATATAGTGTTTGCAGTTGCAGGGGCATCAGGTCTGGGAATTATTGAAGAAGCTGTAAGAGATAAAAGGTTTGCAATAGGGGTTGATAGCGATCAGGATTATCTTGCAGAAGGAACAATTTTATTTTCCATGATGAAAAGAATTGATAATGGGATCATGTATATCACAGAAAAGATAATTAATGGTAAATTTAATAACAGAAACTATCGTCTGGGTTTAAAAGAAAATGGTGTTGGTTTATCTCCAATGATTTTTACAAAAAATAAGATAGGTAAAGATAAACTTGATTTTATAGAGACGATTAAAATTAAGATTATAAATGATTATCTTAAAGTTCCATCAAGTTATAACGATTAGTCAGGAGCTGATTTGTCAGATAAGGATTTAAAAGGAAGATTAACTTATAAATTAACTCTCTCTATACTTATTATAATTGGTTTTGTTTTAATCTTGACAATGTTGAGTGTTGTTGTTTTTGCTCAAAGGTTTTTAGAAAGAGAAGCTATGTCACATAATGAAAAAACTGCAGACCTTTTTTCTCAAATGATTTCCGATTCATTAGATCGATGGGATTATTATGGGATTGAAAGAAGATGTTCTGATCTTTTGAAAGATGAAAATATATATTATGTATATGTTTATGACAGTTCAGGTTATATAGTCAATCAATTAACACAGGTTCTTGAAAATACAGATATGAAATTTTTAAAAGAAGTTACAGTTGATGTTTTAAATACAACAGGAGATAATATTGGTCATATAATGATTGGTTTTAATTATTATGAGATTAATAAATCTCTTCAGCAAATTAAAATATTTATATTTTTTGGAATTGTTACAATTATGCTTGTAATTAATATATTTGCATTTTTATTGATAAAATATTATGTCTCAAATCCACTTGATAAACTTCTTGAATTTATAAATAAGGTAACTCAAGGAGATTATGAACATCGTTTGGAGATTGCAAGAAATGATGAGATTGGTAATATTGCAGATTCATTTAATTTTATGACAGAGCAGCTAAATAAAAATATTTCTTTATTAACTGATGTTATTGCAAATATGCCTTCACCCATAATTTTAATTGATGAAAAATGCCGACTTACAAAGTGGAATAGAAAAGCAGATGAGTGGTTTGCTATAAATGAAGTAGATCTACTTGATAAAGATAGTATAGATATGAAAAATAAATCAGAGAAAAGCATTTTTGAAATAATCCCGTATTTTT
>CAYWFA010000112.1:0-1581 GCA_964457815.1 Candidatus Woesearchaeota archaeon | reverse complement strand
CATTCAATCCTCGTTTAAACAACACTTTTGAGTATAATTATGGATTCTTTGGAAAAAAATTTCTTGCAGATAAAGAAGTTTATTTCACACTCCTTGATGCTATGCCCTCCCAAAATACAAATGAAATATCTTTAACTTCTAATCTTTACAAAATGTCTTGCCCTCCTTCTTTCCACATATGCAATAAATTAAAACAGCAAACAAGCAACACTTTCAATAACACTGAAAGCTTGGAAGAAGTTATCAATGATCATGCTACACTCTTCAAAGAAGAAATAATATTAAATAACTTCAAGGTGAAACATCCTACAAGGAACAAATAAAATGACAAACCAAGAAATTCAACAACAAGAAAAAGCAGAAACAGAATTAAAAAGAATATCTTATGATTTAGATGATAATGGCAAATTTAATATTCCTGAATACAAAGTTTCTATAGTGCCAAGCAATTCCGAGAAATCAAACCAAGAAATCAAAATAAAAAAACTAAGCAAACTTGAAGATTTTTGCCTTGGAGGAGCTGTTTTAGGAACAATAGCATATATTACAGGGGAAGCAGTAAATCAAGATGTTTTATCATTAATCGGTCCTGTAACTTATTTAGCTTCTTTTATTGGATGGAATTATTCTTCAAGCAAGAAAAAACAATATCAACCTGATGATGATAAACCTACAAAATTAAAATGACAAAAACAAACAACCCAAGAACAACAGAGGATACTATTCTAGCTTTGATCAATGCTATGGAAATTGCAAAAGAAAATATGAAAGCAGGAAAAATAGATTTAGGCTCAAAGGCAGAATCATTTGTAAAAGCAGGATTTGCATTGGAATTAAACTTTCTTGATTTCAATAAAGTTGTTAAAGATTCCACTAAATATGGTTTCCCAGTAGAAAAAACAATACCTGAATATCTTGAAAGATTCAATGAAAAAGCAGATTACTTCAAAAAAATGTCAAACGAAATTAAACAAACTCCTTTAAAAGATGTTTTACTGAAGTATTTCCCACAAGAATTAAATTATATTGCTCAAAGAAATTAAAATGACAAAACAAACAAAAAACACAACCAAAATGACTCTAATAGATAAGCTAGACAATAAAATAAAATCTATGAAAAAAATGGAAAAAGCATTTGTAACAGGAGCTATTGTAGGAGCAGGATTAATGATTGCTGGAGCTGCAATAGATAGCAATAAATTATCTACAATAAGCGCTGGAGGTTGTGCACTTTCTGCAATTGGATGGGTTTATTCCTCTAACAAGAAAAATCAATACGAGAGTGATGAATATTGGGAAAAAGAAAGACAGAAACATGATGAAAGATATTCTGAATTAAATGATTTTGTAAAGGAATATTCGGGAAGGAAATAAAATGACAAACGAAACACAATACCCCCCAAAACCAACAATGAAGATAAAAGTTCTAAAAGGCATTGAAAAATTATGTTATACAGGAGCAATTACCGGACCTATATTATTATTTGGAGGAGATGCAATGGATAATTATAATTTATCTTTAACAGGTGCTGGACTTTTTGTAGCAACTGTATTTGGAGCACTTTATACAAATACTAAAAG
>CAYWFA010000111.1:0-1582 GCA_964457815.1 Candidatus Woesearchaeota archaeon | reverse complement strand
AATAAAAGAGTGTGAAAATGGACAAGAAAAAAGAAAGAGTTTTGTGGTTCAAAGACTTAACAATAGAAGATATTCCTTTAGTTGGGGGGAAAAATGCTTCTTTAGGAGAAATGTACCAAGAACTAACAAAAAAAGGAGTTAAAATTCCAAATGGCTTTGCTATAACTGCAAATGCTTATCGGTATTTCATCGAGGAAGCAGGAATAAAAGACAAAATAAAAAAAATTCTTTCAGATTTAAACACTCATGATATGAGGAATTTATCTCAACGTGGAGAAAAAGTAAGGGATGCTATTTTATCTGCCCATATGCCAAAAGATTTAGAACAAGAAATAATAAAAAACTATGACTTGCTTTGCAAACAATACAAAACAAATCATGTTGATGTGGCAGTAAGAAGTTCTGCAACTGCTGAAGATTTACCAGATGCAAGTTTTGCAGGACAACAAGAAACATTCTTGAACATAAAAGGACATCAAGCTTTAATTGAATCTTGTAAAAAATGTTTTTCTTCTCTTTTCACAAACAGAGCAATTTCTTACAGACAAGATAAAGGATTCGACCATTTCAATATCGCTTTATCCATAGGTGTTCAAAAAATGGTAAGAAGCGATTTAGCATGTTCAGGAGTTATGTTCTCTATAGATACAGAATCTGGATTCAAAGATGCGGTTTTCATAACTTCTTCTTATGGACTAGGAGAAAACATTGTTTTAGGAGTGGTTAATCCGGATGAATATTATGTGCATAAACCCACATTAAAAAAAGGATTTAAACCAATAATTTCAAGAAAGATTGGAGATAAATTGCTTAAATTAATTTATTCTCATGAAGGAACAAAATCCACAAAAAATGTTTCGGTTGATCCTGAAGACAGGAAAAAATTCTCTTTAACTGATCCAGAAGTTTTGCAATTAGCTAAATGGGCATGTATAATTGAAGACCATTACTCAGCTAAAGCAAAAAAATTCAAACCAATGGATATGGAATGGGCAAAAGATGGACAAACAGGAAAATTATTCATTGTTCAAGCAAGACCTGAAACAGTGAACAGCCAAAAAGACGCAACAGTATTAGAAGAATATGTTTTAAAACAAAAAGGAAAAGTAATAGTTGAAGGAGGAAGTGTGGGTTCAAAAATTGGGGCAGGAAAAGCAAATGTAATAAAAGATGTTTCAGGAATTCACGGTTTCAAAAAAGGAGAAATTTTGGTTACAGATATGACAGACCCTGATTGGGAACCTATAATGAAAATAGCCTCTGCAATTGTAACAAACAGAGGAGGAAGAACTTGTCATGCAGCAATTATTTCAAGAGAATTAGGAATTCCTTGTGTTGTTGGAACAAATAAAGGAACTGAAAAAATAAAGAAAGGGCAAAATATAACCGTAAGCTGTGCTGAAGGAGAAAGAGGATATGTTTATGATGGAATCTTGAAATTTGCAGTTGAAAAACATAATTTAAAAGAAATAAAAAAAACAAAAACAAAAATAATGATGAATATAGGTGCTCCAGATCAAGCATTTGAACAAAGCTTCACTCCTAATGATGGAGTTGGACTTGCAAGAGAAGAATTCATAAT
>CAYWFA010000110.1:0-1589 GCA_964457815.1 Candidatus Woesearchaeota archaeon | reverse complement strand
GTTTGAAGGGTATTTGACATACAAGCACTTCCAGTTGAAGTATAAATTCCTTGATTCTCTAAATATCCTCCAATAGCTTCACCTTCAATATTGTTGAAAGAAACATTCACATTATTGCAAAGTCTTTTTCCTTCACTCCCTAAAGGACCATTTAATTCAACACCTTCTATTTTCAAAAGTCCTTCAATTAATTTATCTCTTAAAATTGTCATTCTTTTAACATCTTTCTCATTTGAAATCTCAACTGCTTTTGCAAAACCAACTATACCGGAGATATTTTCTGTTCCGCTCCTTAATTTCTTTTCATGTCCTCCTCCATGAGAAACAGGAGTTATCTTTATTCCTTCTTTGATATACAAAGCTCCAACTCCTTTAGGACCATAAATTTTGTGTGCATTCAAAGATATTAAATCTAAATTTTGTTTTTCAACATTTAATGCAACTTTTGTATAACTCTGACATGCATCCGTATGGAATAAAACGTTTTTCTCTCTACACACTCTCCCAATTGCTTCAATATCTTGAATTGTTCCAATTTCGTTGTTACCATGAATAATTGAAACCAAAAAAGTTTTGTTGGTTATTACTTTTTCAAGATCTTTTAAATCAACAAACCCTTTTTTATCCACATCAAGATAAGTAACCTGGGCTCCTTGAGTTTCAAGCCATTTACACACATTCAAGATTGAATCGTGCTCAATTTTAGTTGTAATTATATGATTTTTCTGAGGGTAATTTGAAAAAAACAATCCTTTCAACGCAAGATTATTTGATTCAGTTCCGCCAGATGTGAAAATTATTTCTCCTGTATTCGCTTTAATAGATTTTGCAATAATTCTTCTGCTTCTCTCCAAAGCTTCTTTGGCTTTTATTCCAATATCATGTTGAGAAGATGCATTTCCATAATTCTCACTGAAATAAGGAATCATTTCTTTCACAACTTTTTCATCAACTTTTGTTGTTGCTGCATTGTCAAAATATATCTGTTTTTTCATTTTAGTTTTTATATTTTAGTTTTTCCACACCCCTTACATTCTTTGCAATAACAATATGATTTTGAATGTTCATCAATCATCTTCAGCAAAGGAATAATTGTTTTTTTATTTAATGAATAGATTCTTTCTTTTCCTTTCTTTTCAACATCCACGATATTACACTTCTTCAACAAAGCCAATGCATGAGATATTTTGCTTTGTTCAACATTCAACTCATAAGACAAATCTCCAACTGAACTCTCTTTATCTTTGAGTACAGAAATTATCTTTATTTTCAAAGGATTTGCTAAATTTCTAAAAAATATATGATACGTTGAAAAATTTGAAGAAACTTTGCTTTTTTGAATGGTATTCATATGAAATCTATTTCATAAGTATTTATAAATGTTATGGAAGATAAATTATATTTAATATCAAATAAATCTATTTAAAGGAAACTTGTTATTTAAGATAATGCCTCCAGAATCAAAATCAGAACCAGAAAAAGAACAACAAGATTTAAATGAAAAACAAAAAAGAGAATTTTTAAAGGAAATTATAGAAAAAGCAGAAAAAGAATTCAAAGAATATAAAAAAGGATATAAAGCATTCTCT
>CAYWFA010000109.1:0-1707 GCA_964457815.1 Candidatus Woesearchaeota archaeon | reverse complement strand
GCAGCATATTCATCTTGAGGAACGTAAGTTGCTTGCCATCTATACACAAGAACTCCTATTATTGTTGCAAAAACTACAAGTAAAACATATCCAACAATTATGCTTAATCCTTTCTTAGATTGTATAAACATACTTTTCACCCCCTTTATAGTAAATAATCACAGAATAAAAGTTTTTGCCTTCTTCCAAAGGAAAAGTATAAGTTCCCCCATCTATATTGAATTGTATTTCTCCTCCTCCAAGAAACAATTCTCCTGAAGGTATTCTAGATGCACCTGTGTATTTGTAATGTTCTTGTATTCCATTTCCTTGATCCACAATTATAAAATAAATATCTTTATCTTTTGCATAATCTGAAAACTCCATTGAAAAATCTTGAAATTCTTCAATTCCTGTTCCAGGATTATTTAATTCATAATCCAAAACATATTCTGCTTCTATTCTAAGTTCTTCTGCTATTTCTTCTGCATCATGAGAAACTTTTTTTGAAGAATAGTTTGAAGCATAAGATATGGCTATAAGTATTCCTGCTATTATTATTGCAGCTATCAAATAAAATTGTCCTCTTTTATCACCCTTTTTCATATTATATAATGAAATTTATGTTTTTTATATTATTCTATTTCAATTTCTCAACTTTCAGCATATATTGAGAAATCATTTTTTTTGCATTCTTTCTTCTTTTCTGGTGTTCTGCCAGGAATTTGTTTATTTTTTCAATTGTGTATTTTTTAAGTTCACCTGTTGAAATTTTTCCTGATTTGTAATCTTTTTCAATCTGCTTTAATTTTTCGTCATCTTCTTCAAAAAAATGTTTAAGATATTGAAAAGAAACATCTACATCAACATTCCCACCTAATTTTCTGTGCTCTTCAATAGTATCCCTTCCTCCTGAAAAAGCATATTTGTTTATTTTGTTTTTAACTTCAGAAGGAGAATCAGTAGCTAAAATTCCTTTCACAGATTCTGAACTACTCATTTTTCCATTCATCCCTCCTAAAGGAGGTAAAAAAGAACATTGAATACTTGCAGGCTTGTAATGTCCTAGTTTTGGAAGTATATCTCTGGTTATTCTGAAATGAGGATCTTGGTCAACTGCATGAGGAATTAAACATGGAATTTTTTTATTTTTCAACACAGAAGGTAAAAATGCAGGAACAGCTTGCATTGCAGTATAAAAAATACTCCCAACATTAGCACTATCATTAAAACCAAAACTTGCTTTTATTGTAGAGAAAGTTAATTTTTTTGCAACTTTTATCGCTTCAGGATACATTATTCCAGCATGTTTCGTGTCAACAATGAAATGAGTTTTTTTAGGGTCGAATCCAACTGCAATTACATCCAACATATTTTCTTCTGTCCATTTTTGTATTTCTTGATAACTCATATTTTTATACAAGAATTTTTCATCATCTGTGAATTGAAAATACAATTCAACATCAAATTTATCTTGCAACCATTTTGTGAAATACCACACCATTAAATGTCCAAGATGAATTGGTCCAGAAGGTCCGCACCCTGTATACATGAAAAACTTGTTGCCTTTTTCATATTCTCCAAGAATCCAATTCAAATCTCTTCCAGCAAAAAATATTTTTCTTCTCAACATGAAGTGAAGTTCTTGTTTTTTGATATTTTTCTTTATTTTTTCTAGAACATCTTGATTTATTTTCTCTAATCCAAATTCTTTGACAAGTCGGTCAT
>CAYWFA010000108.1:0-1715 GCA_964457815.1 Candidatus Woesearchaeota archaeon | reverse complement strand
AAGAAAGTGGAAAAATGACTCGTCTTGAAAATGAAGAAAGATTTTATCCTGGAACAGACCTCTCTGAACCTACAAAATTCACTCCAGAAGAAAATCTTAAATCCTTGAATGCAAATGACTGGGACAACAAGATAACTCCTTTATTTTTCAACAAAGAAAGAGCAGATCAAATACTAGAAGAAAACGGAAAAATGGTAACAGAAGTACTTGAAACAGTGAATGCAAGAATAAAAAAAGGGTTAGACCCCTATGAAGTTTTAAATCCTACGCAGCAAAGAGTGTTATCAAGATATTTTGATGCTAAAAAGTATCTTGATGAAATCAACAAACAAGCAAATTCAATATTCAGCAAAGGATATGAATTTGGAAATCAAAAACAAAAAGAAGAATTAAGAAGAATCTCAGAACAATACAAAAAAGACATAGAAAAAGCAGGATTGGATCCTTTTCAACATTCAATGGCTATGAAAAAATTATTAACTGAATTACAAGAGCCTAGACTTGCTCCCAAGATGTTTGTACCTCTTGAAGAATTTGCTGTTGAACAATCCTCAAAAACATTTGGAAATGCTGCATTCAATGCGTTCAATAAATTCAAAGACCCTAACAAAACTCCAATAACTTTAATTGAAAATCCTCCCGCAGGATTTGGATTATCCACAGGTGAAGATTTGAAAAACTTAGTTGTAGAATCAAGAAAACAATTTGTAGAAAAAGCTGTAAAAGAAAAAAACATGAATCCTAAAGAAGCTGAAAAAATAGCGGAAAAATTAATAGGTGCAACTTGGGATGTTGGACATATAAATATGTTAAGAAAAGAAGGTTTCAAAGATGAAGATATAATAAAAGAAACTGAAAAAATAGCTCCTTATGTAAAACACGTTCATCTTTCTGACAACTTTGGTTTTGAACACACTGAATTGCCAATGGGAATGGGAAATGTTCCTATGAAAGAAATAATGGCAAAATTAGGAAAAAAAGGATTTGAAGCCAAAAAAATAATAGAAGCAGCAGATTGGTGGACAGGAATGAAAACCTCTCCTGTAAAAGAATCGCTTGAAGGATTAGGTTCTCCAATGTATTCTTCAGGACCAGGACCCTATTGGAATCAATCTGTAGGGCTTCAGCAAAACTACTTTTCAGGATATGGAATGATGCTTCCTTCAAATAATTATCAAACATTCGGAGCAGGATTTTCACAGCTACCGGGAGAACTCGGAGGAGAAGTTCAAAGAAGCGGCGGAAGATTCAGTCAAAGAGGAATGGAATAAATAAAAAACATAAAGATTAAGTTTATTAATTAAAGAGAACTAAAAACAACATGGGAAAGAAAAAAAAATCAAATCAAGATTATCTAAATAATGCGGTTAACTCTGGAATAGAATCTATAATTAATGAACATCCAAGATTCGCAAACTTTCAAGAATATCTTGTAAGGCATATTGACCAAAATAAAATACAAGAAAAATATAAACAATTATACGGAGAAGCTTTCAATAAAAAGATGAAGCAAAAAGATGCAGAAAAATATATTTCAGAAGGAATTTCAAGTTACGTTGCTTCTGGAGCAGTTTTAGACGAAAAAGGTAAAGAAGTCATATTAAAAAACAGTTTAGAAGAAAAAACAGGATTTTTACAAAAGATATTTCGGAGAAATAAAACAGGAGGAGAAAAATATCTTGGAAACACTATGAATGCCTTCGGAGACTTATATG
>CAYWFA010000107.1:0-1725 GCA_964457815.1 Candidatus Woesearchaeota archaeon | reverse complement strand
TAAGAACACATTTCTTTCAAGGCTATTGTTGAAAATCTTATAGTCACGCTTTCTAATTAAGTCACTAAGCAGTTTCTGTCTGTTTATACTTTTTAAAAGATGATTCACCCTTATATTAATCATTAGGTTGTCCTCATCGTTTATAATATTCTCAGCTTCTATTTCCTTGATGCCAAAGCCAAATGGCATATCCGCTTTTAAGAAATTGATTAAGTCCTCACTGCTAAAATTATAACACTTATTGTTTGAGTCTTTGTATCTATCTATCTCAGGCCAATTTGTTGTTAAATAAGGAAAAGGGTTTTCATTACTATCTTTCTTCTGAAAGGGAACCATTAATTTGAATTCTATATTTTGAATTCTATCGTTTAATTGTTGCTCAAAGAAAATTACATTTTCTCTAAGTGTTTGATAGTAAGATAACTCATCTCGTAAAGAAAAGATAGCGTAACCATCTATAAGCTCTTTAATTAATTCTTTATTTGATTTACTTACTGAAACAAGTACTTGAAAGCTCATTTTGGTAAACGAGATTTCGTCAATGCCTTGTAATCCGATAGGAATTCCAAATGCTTCTCGCTCCTCTCTTTCTACAGCAAAAATCTGATCTGCTATTAAACTTTTTTCAGGTGGGGTATGAACGATGTCTGGAGCAAAAGGGCGTGCTATTTTAGTTTCACCTCTTTTGTTCGTATAGAGGTAGGAATAATTCTCACTTATGAGTTTGCTTTTATAGTAGTTATAAAAAATACGTGGTAATGGCTTTAATGTAATACCATCAATGAAGAAATCATATGATTGTTTGTGAAGTCTTACTTGTGTTTTTGTTTCAAACACAGAAATTCCATATTCTGTTAGTTGATGTTTATTTCCTTGTTTAGTTAATAAATCATCACTTATGAGTTTTTCAATTCTTAGTTCTATTAAGCTTTTGGAAGTACCTATGATACTGCCAATTTGGAACGAATTAAAATCAGGTTTTACTTTAATGAAATCAACAATTACTTTATCTAGGTTGTCAAGTGGGTCTGGTGTCGAATCTGAAATCTCAGAATGGATACAAAAAATTGGATATTGAAGACAAAAGATACCTTTTAGCTGTCTTCCCATTCCTGACAATTCTTCGTAAAATTTTTCTATGTCAATACTGAAATTGCTCATTTAATATGAAAATGCTATTTGTTTTTTTTCTAAATCAATTTTAATAATTCTGACTTCCAAAGGTTCATTAACTTTCGGCACTTTTCCTCTACCTATATTATTTTTGTGAAGTAAACCTTCAAAGCCAGTATCAATTTTAAGGAAGTATCCAAAGTTTACTTCTTTGGTAATAATTCCTTTTACTTTGTCTCCTTTCTTGTACTTTCTTATAGTGTTTTCCCAACACTCATTTTTATTTTTTGCAGTGCCTTTCTTTCTATTGTTTAAGTTCAAAGTAATCCGTTTGTTTTCAACATCAATCCAATAGATTGAAACATCCATTTCAGTACCTGCTTGTAAGTTTGCAGCACTTTCTTTGAGATCCTTGGACATCATAGAATACGGTATTAGACCATCAACACCATCGACAGTAACGAATAACCCAAAAATTCCCTTTGGAGATTTCCCAATGGATTTAAATTTTCCAACTGCATTATCTCCCTGTTTGTATTTCTCTAAGAACAACTCAAAGGGAGATTTGAAATCATATAAATCAGCGACATTAACAAAATTCCCAATATCTTC
>CAYWFA010000106.1:0-1739 GCA_964457815.1 Candidatus Woesearchaeota archaeon | reverse complement strand
ACTGCTGCATTGTATTCTGCAAGAAATGGCTTGAAAGTTGCAGTTGTTTCAAGAGATATAGGTGGAACAGTTAACTCTATTTTGAGAATTGAAAATTGGCCGGGATTTAGGGGTTCTGGACCAGAATTAATGAAGATGTTTTATGAACAGGTTAAAGAGTATGATATTGATTTTATATTAGAAGAAGTAACTTTAATTGATAAAAATAAAAAAGGTAAGGAGTTTACCATAAAAACAAGTAAAATTCAATTAAAATGTAAAGCTGTTATTCTTGCAACAGGCACTGAAAGAAAAAAACTTAAAATACCTGGAGAAGAGCAATTTTTAGGTAAGGGCGTGAGTTATTGTGCTACTTGTGATTCTTTCTTTTTTAAAAACAAAGATGTTGTAGTTATTGGAGGAAGTGATTGTGCTGCCGGTTCTGCACTTGTATTAGCGGATGTTGCAAAAAAGGTTTATATTGTTTATAGGGGAGAAAAATTGAAATGTGAGAATGTTAATGAAGAGAGGCTTAAACAAAAAAAGAATGTTGAAGTTTTTTACAATTCTCTTCCTTTAGAAATAATTGGAAAAGAAAAAGTTCAAGAAATTAAAATCTTTTCAAAAGGAAAAAAGGAAAACCTTTCTGTTGATGGAGTTTTTATTGAGATCGGTTCGGCTCCTCTTGCCGAATTCACAAAGAATTTAGGATTAAAAATGGATAAAGAGAATTTCATTGAGGTTGATGAAGATATGAAAACTTCTGTTCAAGGAATTTATGCTTCGGGAGATGTTACACATACTAAATTAAAACAGGTTGTTGTTGCTGCTTCTCAAGGTGCAATTGCTGCAAAATCTGCTTATGATTTTTTAAATGAAAAATAAATTTAGAAAATGACATTAAATTTTGAAACGGAAAAATTGAAAAAGGAATTAAAGAAACTGAAACCAAAAAAAGTTTTAGTTCAACTACCCGAAGGAATAAAACAAAATGCTTTTGATATTTTGAACGTTTTTGATGAATTGGGTATTGAAGTTGTTTTTTCAGGTGAAACGTGCTGGGGGGGTTGTTCTATTGCAGTTGATGAGGCTAAATCCGTTAAAGCAGATTTAATTGTTCATTTTGGGCATTCAGAATTCATGAGAGTAGATTTTCCAGTTGTTTACATCCCAATTAAAGATGAACTAAACTTGATTCCTTTACTTGAAAAATCTTTAACTGACTTGAAAAAGTTTAGAAGTATTGGATTAAGTTTATCTGTTCAACATATTCATGATTTGAAAAATGTTGTTGGATTTTATGAAAAAAACAGTAAAAAAGTTGTTTTATCAAAAAAGAAAGGAAATGTTTCATATGAAGGACATGTAGTCGGATGTCAGTATTCGGGATTTAAAGCAATTGAAAGTGAAGTTGACTGTTTTGTTGTTGTGGGGAATAACTTTCATTCTATGGGTGCAGCTCTTGCAGTCAATAAGCCTGTTTTTTTGATTGATGTTTACAACAATGAATTCAAGAGTATGAAAGAAATTAAAGATAAAATATTGAAACAAAGAATTTTGTCTGTTGAGAAATTCAAGGAAGCTAAAAAAATAGGAATTATTGTGGGAGTTAAGCAAGGACAGCAATTTGGTTCTTATAAATCACTGACTGATAAATTCAAGAAAACAGGTAAAGAAGTTGTCGTTTTAACAATCAATGAATTTTCTCCTGACAAATTAATTAATTTCTACAATATTGATGCATTTGTGGAATTAGCTTG
>CAYWFA010000105.1:0-1740 GCA_964457815.1 Candidatus Woesearchaeota archaeon | reverse complement strand
TAAAAGAAGAAGAATTAGGGGTAACCCTAATTCCAATTACTTTAAACCTGCAGGAATTCCAATAAGAGAATTAAAAGAAATAGAATTAGAGATAGCTGAATTTGAAGCAATGAGACTTGTAGATTTTCAGGGAATTTCACAGGAACAGTCTGCAAAACAAATGCAAATCTCTCAACCAACACTCTCAAGAATATTATCCTCTGCAAGAAACAAAATAGCAGATTCAATAATAAATGGTAAAGCAATAAAGATAATTAAAATTCAGAAAGATTTAAAATAATCTGCTAATAAATGTATTTATCAAAAAAGATGGAAAACCTTAAAATTTATTTATTTAGACACGGGCAAACTTACTATAATAAAAATAAAATTTTTACAGGGTGGAAAGATCCACGCTTAACTTCATTAGGAAAAAAACAAGCAGAAATAATCGCAAAGAAATTAAAAAATAAACAAATTGATGTGGCCTTTCAAACCAAATTATCTCGTTCCAAGGAAACTTTAAAAATTGTTCTTGAATTTCACCCAGAATGTAAAAAAATAATCACGGATAACCGAATGATTGAAAGAAGCTATGGAGATTTGGAAGGGACGAAACATAAAACATTTATTGAAAAAATGGGAAAAAAGGAATATAACTTAATATTTCATGGGGACAATATTGGAGATTTAGAACGAAAAGAACGAAAAGAAATTGAGAAATTCTTAGGAGAAGAAGAATACAATGCAATACATAGGGGATATAATGTTGCAGTTCCAAACGGAGAAAGTTTTGCAGATGTTGAAAAAAGAGTTAAAGATTTTATTAAATATCTTAAAAAATACATTAAAAAAGAAAAGGTTAATGTATGTATATCTGCACATGGAAATTCAATAAGACTATTCAGAAAAATTATGGAAAAAGCATCAAAAGAAGAAGCTATAAAATGGTTTATACCCTACGACAAATATTTTGAATATAATATTGAAAGCAAATAAACAAGGTACAAAACATTTAAAAAAATAAATTACAAATAAGTAATAAAAATGGTATTATCAGAAACATTCACTTTTGGAAGAATAACTCTTCTTGCATTAGCAGATTCTGTTAACCCATGTGAAATTGCGGTTCTTGCAATGGTTCTCGTATCAATTTTATTAGCAAACCCTAAAAATAAAAAGAAAGTTCTTTTCGCAGGATTAGCTTTTTCACTTGCAGTCTATATTGGATATTTAACTTACGGCTTATTGATTATCCAATTTTTCAAAGTTTTTGCTGAATTTTTAAGAGAGGGTTCAAAGTATGTATATAATGGATTAGCAATACTGGCCATGATAATTGGAGCCTTAAACATAAAAGATTTTTTCTTTTACAAAGCAGGAAGTGTAGGAACAGAAATGCCTATTTTTATGCGCCCAAAAGTTAAAAAGATAATTGGGAATATAACTTCTCCAAAATCAGCATTCTTAATAGGTTTCATTGTAACACTTTTCTTGTTACCTTGCACTATAGGTCCATACATAGTTGCATCAGGATTATTATCTGAGCTAGGAACATTAGCTTCACTTCCATGGCTACTGTACTACAACTTCATTTTCTTGTTGCCAATGCTCATTATCACATTTATTGTGTATTTTGGAGTTGCAAGAGTTGAAGATGTTTCAGGATGGAAAGAAAAAAACATAAGAAAACTTCATTTAATTGCAGGAATACTTTTATTCTTAGTGGGATTAGCAATTTTATTTGGTTGGATTTAATTT
>CAYWFA010000104.1:0-1744 GCA_964457815.1 Candidatus Woesearchaeota archaeon | reverse complement strand
CAGAGTTGGGATAGGAACAATAGCTCCTCAGCAAGAACTTCATGTTGCAGGAGATATTTTAGCAAACGGAACCATAACTGCAGATGGTGCCCAGATGAATGGAAATGTAAATCTTTCAGCAAACTCAAATATAACCATGAATGGAGGAAATAAAATCAGCTCAAATGTTACTTGTATTAAAATACAAGGTCCAACGAGCGTATTGGAAGTATGTTAAATGATAAAAAGAAGTTTGATTTTTTTTGTATGTTTAATTTTTTCTTTGATTTTACTAGCTTTGGCTATTTTTGATTTTTTTATTATTAATGATTTCAAAGATGATTCTTTTTTTATGGAAAATTCTCTTTATGGTTTAGATAATCGAAACGAAATTATAGAAGCTGCTTTTTTAGATGAATATAAACCTATAGTTGAAGGTGAGGAAGAGATATTTTTAGATAAAAAATTTCTTGATAAAGATGGATATATTATTAGTTCATTAAATAGTTATTCAGCAGAATGGTATCCAAGTGGGCATCCCAAAGAAGATTTAAAAAAATTGACTATTGAATTACAGATTACAGATAAGGCTACTTGGAAGAATTTTTCTTTAAGAGGTACAGCAGATATTCCTAAATATTATTCTGGAAGTTTTGATTTTGATACCAGTACAGAGAATTTTGTTGTTTTTAAAGATTTGAATCCTTCTTTTGTTTGGGAATATTCAGAAGATTATACTTTAGTTTCTGTAGAAAAAGAAGAATTCTCTACATTTGAAGAAGGAGATTTAAAGAGTATTACTACTGTTGATGAAAAAGTTTTTGATAAATATGTTGTATTGGATGAGGAATTAAAAAAAGATATTCCTTCAGATTTATTTCTTGACCCAGATATCTCCGCTTGTGGTACTTTGGGTTCTGCAGGAGCCACTTATGATTTAACTGCGCATGTTTCTACAGTTACTCCTGGTACTTGCTTTACAGTTACCGCGGCTAATGTTACTTTAGACTGTCATGGATATTGGGTAAATTATAGTGGTGCAACTCCTTCTCGTTATGGGGTATATACAAACCAATTTAATACAACAGTTAAAAACTGTAAGATAAATAATTTCAATACAACAGGAGGATATTATGATTCTATTGGAATTTATTTTTTAGGAGCAGATAATGGAACTATTTTTAATTGTTATGCGAATAATAGTAATTCTGCTGGTATTTATTTAACTGGAAATGCAAATTATAATAATATAACAAATAGTATCGGAGTTACTGCAAATTCATCCCAAGGTATGAGATTACATGATTCACATTATAATATTTTGTTAAATAATATAGGTATAACAAGAACAAATGAAGGATTTGGAATTACAGGAGGTTCCTCTTACAACACAATAATCAATCAAACTGCTTATTCTTACTCTGGGAGAGGGGTTTTCTTTTGGCAAGGGGCTCACGATAATGTTCTTATTGGATTAAATGCTTCTACTTTAATTTCTGGGGAGGCAGTAAGATTTCATAATGCAACAAATAACATTATAATGGATTCTGTTTCTTTGGATGGAGGTTCTTATGATGTTTATTATTATACTGATTTGGGTTCAACCGGGAATGTTTTCTTGAATTGCGATTATGATACAGAATACATCACTCCTTCCAATTCTTTGATTAGGCAATGGTATTATCAAGCTTATGTTAATTATAGCAATGGTAGTGCTGCTTCAGGTGTGAATCGCAACATGGCTGCGAAGCGTGTCAATTTGTCG
>CAYWFA010000103.1:0-1758 GCA_964457815.1 Candidatus Woesearchaeota archaeon | reverse complement strand
CGTTACCGGTAATGCAAAGACAAGAAAATGACTAGATAAATTTGAAGAAAGATTATGAAAAAATTATTTACAACATCAAAGTTTAAAAGACGTAATACAAAGCGTTCTGAAGATGCTGTGAAAAAAAATAAAAAGAGGAAGAAAAAAGGCCACTCGGGAAAATCAAATCATAATTCAGCACAAAGCAATGACACCCAAAGGCAGAATTTTAAACGACCAGCCTATGTTCCGCAACAAGCAAAACCAATAATCCCTTTAAAAGCACCTAGTGATTTTAGTTTGATTTACAATACAGAGGAAACAATACAATACTTCAATAAAGCACAAAATGAATTAAAAAATGGCAATAGAGTTTTATTTGATATTTCTCAAATTGAAAAATTATCAACTGATGCAATTGCAGTTCAAATAGCAAAAATTAATGACGAAAGATTTATTCAGCATAGTACAATCAGCGGTAATGAGCCAAACGATGTTGAATTAAAAGAACTATTTGTTCAAAGTGGATTTTATGATTATGTGCGTACACGAGGACCAAAACCTACCAATGACAAAAAATTATTAATTCATAAAATTACAAATAATAGAGTTGAGCCAGATATTGCAAAAGATGCATGTCTTTTAGGTTTAAGACATACATTTCAAAACGAAGAAATTTTTGAGCCATTATATAATATTCTTATCGAAATAATGCAAAATACAAATAATCATGCTGGTTCTACTAGAGGAAAGTATGATTGGTGGCTACATGTTTATACTCATCCAAATTCAACAAAAACAAGTTATACGTTTTTAGATCTTGGTGTTGGAATATTTGAAAGTTTGCCCGTCAAATCTTACAAAAGGGACTTTTTAGAAATACTTGGACTAACATCAAATATTGATTTAGTTCCAAAACTTTTCGCTGGAGAAATAAAATCTAGAACTTCTAGACCTGAAAGAGGGAAAGGAATACCTCAAGTTTATGAATGTAGTAAAGACCCTGTGTTTAGCAAGTTTATTTTAATATCGAATGACGTTTATGCAAACTTAAAGAATGGCGAAAATAAAGAAATTCGTACTTCATTTAAAGGTACAATGTACTATTGGGAAATAATAAATAATTGAAAAAATGGAAATAAAAGACACGATTGTAATTGCTCGGGATTTCAAAGATAACCCTGGTGCTAGAGACAGAGATGATGGTCCACATTCTGGACAAGAGTTTCTTGAAGATATCCTTTTAGAACGTTTCAATAAAGCGATTGCTGGCAATTACATTTTACTAATTGACCTAGACGGTGTATGGGGTTATCCTTCGTCATTTATTGGTGGTTCATTTGGTAAATTATCTATCGAAAGAGGAGCAGAATTGCTTTTGAAGCATTTGCAATTCAAATCTGAAAAAAATCCTTTAAGAATAGACAAGGTGATTAATGAAATCAAGAACCCAACACCACCAAAGAAATGAGATATTTAAAGATTCTAATAGCATTACTTATTCTGTGTTTTGGAATTGTTATTGGCATAATAATAAATGACATTCCATTATTTAAACTTAATCCAGAAATTAAAGTATTTGAACCATTAACTTTCATTCTTACAGCAACTATTGGTGTACTTATCCCTTTTTTTATTAAGAGATGGATTGATGACTCAAGACAAATAAAAAATAATCTAATTGATGAGTTGAAATCTACCCTTAAGGAGTATGAGATATCAAAAAAAATTAGGTTTTGTTACAATAACAAGACTATCTCTAAAAGCGATAAGGATGAA
>CAYWFA010000102.1:0-1797 GCA_964457815.1 Candidatus Woesearchaeota archaeon | reverse complement strand
TGCCTAGAAAAGAACAACCAGAAACCAAAGAACAAGAAATTCAAGAAAAAGATGTTGCTGAAAAAGAAATAGAAGAAAAACAAACAGAAAAACAGTTAATCAAGAAAAAAGAAAAAGAAGTGGAAGCTGTATTGAATATTTACACATCATTTAACAACACAATTGCACATGTGACTGATGCTTCTGGAAGAACAATCGCAAAGGTAACTGGAGGGATGGTTACAAAACACAGCAGATTGAAAGCTAATCCTACAATAGCTATGTTTATTGCTAAAAGGATATCTGAAGAAATGAGAGATAAAGGTGTAAAATCATTATATGTGAGGATAAGGGCAAAGACAGGAAGCACAGGTCCTGGTCCTGGAGCTAATGCAATAATAAAAAGCTTATCAAGGGAAGGGTTTAAAATAATAAATATCTTGGATACAACAAGAGTACCTCGTGGTGGACCAAAGAAGAAGGGAGGTAGAAGAGGTAGAAGAGTATAAAATGGAAACAATAAACAAAACAAACGACAAATATATTTTCAAAGCAGAAATAGAAGATAGTTTAATTAATTCTATAAGAAGATATGTTGGACAAATAGAAGTTGCTGCAATTGATGAAGTTGAAATAGCAAAAAACGATTCTCCTTTGTACGATGAAACCCTTGCACACAGATTGGGATTAGTTCCTTTAAAACAAGGTTCAAAAAAAGAAGGAAAATTGAAACTTGCTTCACAAGATAAGGGAATGGTTTATTCTGGATCATTGAAAGGAGATTTTGAAATAATTTATGATAAGATACCTTTAACTATACTTAGTGAAGGACAAGAAATAGAACTTACCGCAAGCGTAAAAATGGGTAAAGGAAAAGATCACGCTAAATTTTCTCCAGGAATATTGAATTATAGACAAGTTTCTGAAATTTACACTGATAAAGAAGTTGCAGAAAAATTAAAGGAAGTCTTCAAAAACGTAGATATCAAGCAAAAAGGTGACAAGTATATCATAATCGATGACAAAGAAAGAGAAATAGCAGATATTTGTGAAGGCATAGCAGAGAAACATGGGAAAAAAGTTGAAACAAAAACAAACAAAGAAATGGTGATTACATTGGAATCATTTGGGCAAATTGATTCAAAAAGTATGTTTACAAAGTCAATTGAAGCATTGAAAAAAGATTTAAGTGAAGTTTCAAAGAAGTTAGGGAAATAAAAAAATTATTGGAAATATAATTTACTTTTTTATTGTAGAATATACATGAAAATATTTTCATATGTTTAAACAAAAAAAAGGACAAAACTTAATGATAAAGAAATGTCCTTTTGATGAAGCTAATCATAAAAACTATCA
The DNA here is from genome assembly GCA_964457815.1 of Candidatus Woesearchaeota archaeon. Lineage (GTDB taxonomy): Archaea > Nanobdellota > Nanobdellia > Pacearchaeales > GW2011-AR1 > MWBV01. Next base: position 462 of record CAYWFA010000102.1, on the reverse strand, counting down.
CTCCGAATAAGTTGAACAATCAGCACCATTAACATAAAAAAGGCAGATAACCCCGTTATACTCATGGGTATAAAAATAACAATTTTAGCCCAAATAGGCCATATAGAAGAATCTCCCTCTTTCAAAATAATTGCTAAAATAATTAAAGTGAAAAAAAAGACAAAGATTCCAACGGCAGCAGTGCCCCAAAAAATCCCAAGTAAATTATTTAATCTTCTTTGTATTTCCATGATTGTGTCCTCCTAAATTTAAGTTTATATTAAAATTATTTTTAGTTTAATTCAAGAATCTTCTTTTTTTAGAAAGAAACCAGGCTTACCTTTGGAAGAATATATGTGATGAAGTAAAAATAAAAAGGAAGATAAGAAAAAAATACCCAAAGAAATAAGAAAAAAAATCCTGGGAACATAAAGTATTTTTTTATCCCAAATTAAAGATTCGTCAAATTTTTTTCCAAGAAAT
>CAYWFA010000101.1:0-1807 GCA_964457815.1 Candidatus Woesearchaeota archaeon | reverse complement strand
ATAAAATCTAGAATTGATAAGCAAGAGCATGAGTTAGCATTGGATACCGATACATTACTTAGGGAAAAATACAATAAGTATGGTCTAAAACGAGAAGTAGTTTTTTGGGGGATTGCAATTAACGAAAAGTCTGATGGGTTTACGTATCATACTATACATAGGCTAATTCTAGATAAACTTCCCGGTGTGACTGAAAAGAGGCAAGAATGGTTCTCAGGAGATATTTTGTTAGAAGATTTAATAGATATTTTTAAAGATTACAGATCTAACAAAGATAAAGATTTAAGAAAAATATTTTCTCCTAGAAAAGAACAACGTGAAGCTATCAATTACATGAAAGATTATTTTTTAAAATTCCCTAATGGAAACCGTTTTTTAATGAATTGTAAGATGAGATTTGGAAAGTGTTACACTACCTACAAATATGCTGAAGAGACTAACAAGAAAAAAATATTGATTCTTACATTTGTGCCTGCCGTTGAAGAATCTTGGCGTGATGATTTATTACATATTGAAAAAGAGTACGATTACTATACTGACTTCGATATAAAGGGAGATAAATTTGTTCTTAATGATAATCCAGAAAAGCCTTATGTTGTATTTTTATCATTACAAAATTACTTAGGTAAAGATGCAAACACCAGTGCCGTTAAGGCGAAAATTAAGAAACTTCAAGATGTAAACTTCGACTTGTTAGTTCTCGATGAATATCATTTTGGAGCTTGGAATGATAGGACACAAGAAACAATTGAAGAAATTGATAAAGATTATCAAAAAAATCTCTTAAAAATTAAAAAAGAAGATATAACAAATATTCTAAGTATCAAAACCTCACAGACCATTTGTCTATCTGGAACCCCTTTTAAAGCTATAGATCGTGGCGAATTCATAGATGAAAACACATTCACTTATTCGTATTTCGATGAGCAAAAAAATAAATATCCGAAATCAGAAGATGGTAATTTCGAAGTTATAGATAAGGATTACAAACATTTTCCTGATATGAAAATTTTTGGATATAATATGTCTAATATGTTTAATGGTTTGTTTAATGAATTACAATCTGATGATAAGATTCTGAAAAAAAAGTATTTCTCTCTAAATGGATTTTTTAGAACCAAGAAAGATGAGGATACAGAATCAGCTAACGTTTTTATATATGAAGAACATATAAAAAAGTGGCTAGAAATTATAAAAGGAAGAACTACCTACGGGTATGATTTCCCATATATGAATGACAAGATGTTAAGCAATAACAAGCATACTTTGTGGCTTCTTCCGACAGTAAATTCTTGCCGCGCTTTAGAAGCCTTATTAGAAAAAGATGAATATTTTAGAAAATATGAAATTATTAATTTATCACAAAAAGATGTTGGCTCTGGATATAGAGCTTTAAAGCATTTGCAAAGAGGAATTTTAGCTTCGAAGCAGAGTGGAAAACTTGGTAGTATTGCGATAACTGTTAATAAGCTTACTTTAGGGGTTACTGTTAAAGAATGGTCAAGTGTGTTTGTCTTAAAAGACCTTGCTAGTCCAGAACAATACTTTCAATCTATATTTAGAGTTCAAACCCCATTGCTTGATGAAGATTCCAATGTAGCTAAAGAATTTGGATTTGTTTATGATTTTAACATTGACAGAGCATCTCAACTTTTATTACACTATGCTGAAAAAACTTCAGTATCAATTACTAAGATGGACGTTGCGAACTTGATTGTAAAATATTTACCTATCTATATGAATGGAAATATGAGCCAACCTATAGAGGAAGAGGTATTTTTTGAACTCGCTTCCTTTGGCTATAACT
>CAYWFA010000100.1:0-1815 GCA_964457815.1 Candidatus Woesearchaeota archaeon | reverse complement strand
GATATTCTTTTGTTATTAATGTTTCTGAAGATCGAGGTGAAACCGAACAAACTCTTGTAAAGATAGATAGTGGTGTAGTTACTAACAACTACATAGGTTCAATACAAGATTTTCCAAAAAGTGGAGAAGATTTTGCTGTTTTGTTTCATATTTACAACTAGATTTCCAAATGAATAGTTATCTTGTCAACAATTATAATGGGTTTATGGCGGGTTCTGTTCTTGGTTTTCTCTTCAACTAATTCTATGAAACCGAACCTTTCCAGAAGCTTTATATCATCATTTACGGATTTAAACCCTCTGTTGAGTTTTTTAGCTAAATCGTAAATAGATATAGGTTTTTCTGTTTTTATTGTGTCTAGAATCCTGGCTTTTTCGTTGCTTAAAAGTTGCCTTAAAGCCAAAATTCCTGAGAAATTGTAGCTTTCTTTGGAAACTCCAGAACTTTTGAATATAGAAAATGCTCCTTTGCTTTCTTTTATTGTTATTTCACGTATTTTTGTTTTTGCCATGTTGTTTTTTGGTTATTAATCGAATTTGTCGTCGGGAAACTCGATTTAATTTATAGCTTTAAACATATATTCTTTACTTATATGTTAAAACTTAATATATATTATAATTAGTTACCATATGTTAATAAATGTTTGTGTTTTGATGAAACTTTGTTGGCTCTTTAAGCACTTGAAAATGTGTATTAATATCTTAGTGACATCATAAGGTTTATAAATAAAACCATGAAATTTTCGTGTACAAAGAAAATAAGGTGTCTTTAGGAGGGCAAGCTTTTTAAAGCAAAATGATTTTTTGTATAATACACCTTTGGGGGTGAAATTATAGGGAAAAAGCCTTGGAAAACAAGGCGAACCTTAAGACATTTCAATTGAGCGGTTTCCCTATACTGCGAAATTGAAGTTAAAAGGTTGTCATAGACAACATAATCATATAGCTGAAAGGAGGTTATAAAAAAATAATGAAAATTAATTTTAGAAAAATATCTGCAATCGCTGCTAGTGCACTCATGACAGGAATGACCATGGGCGTTGCTGCTGCTGCTAATTATCCTGCACCATTTGTGTCAGGAGGTGTTGCAAACGTAGCTGTAGTTTATGGTACTGGTGCTGGAGTTTCAGACCTTGATTTTATTCAAGCTGGAAACATCCAAGAATCACTTGCTGGGGAGGTTACTGGAGGATCAGTTACTATAGAAGGAGGAGAATCTTTCACTTTAGAAAAATCATCAACTAAATTCTACTTGGGCGATTCATTAATTGATATCTATCCAAGTTTAGATAATGGTGAATTAACAGATTTTTTAGCTGATGGAACTTACAAAGACGGAGACGTTGATGAAGACTATGAGCAAACAATCACTCTAAGTGACAAGGATTTAACTTTATTCGCAGATAAAGACTATAAAAGTAAAGAACCAACATTTGGATTCACTTGGACTAATGGACAAGAAATCTTAAACTACGCTCTTGAATTTGATAATGAAATTCCTTATGCAGATATGGAAGAAACTGATATGCCTTTAATGGGCAAAGAGTATTATATCCTAAATGCAGAGCAAGGTTTAATTGAAATGCTTGATTCGGCTGAGAAAGTTGTTCTTGCTGAAGGAGACACAATTACCATTGGAGGAAAAACTGTTTCAATCGAATATATTGAATCAGGTGCTGTCAAATTTAATGTAGATGGGGAAATAACAAAGACTTTATCCGCTCATGGATATGATGAACTTGATGATGGTTCATACATTGTTGCAAACGATATAATGTTTGCTTCAAAAGAAACAGGAGTAAGTAAAGTAGAATTT
>CAYWFA010000099.1:0-1825 GCA_964457815.1 Candidatus Woesearchaeota archaeon | reverse complement strand
TATTTAATTCCATTATGAGAATATTGGGTTTATTTCGTTTGTGTACCATTTGAAACCGTCTTTGGTTTCCGAATTTAAAACTGTTTCAAACTTGTTTTCAAGTTTATTGAAATCCTTTTCGTACTTCAATAAGTAAATCATATTTGAAACAGACAAAGGAAGTATGTTCATTGTTTCAACACTAACTTCATCAGAATAATACCAAGGGGAATATTTATAATTGCGTAGCACAACTAAATTATTTCGGTCAAGTTGCCCTGCAACAAATAGTGCTAAACTATTTGGATTGACTTCTAAAATGTGTTTTGCTAAATGTCGTGGAACAGGTTCTGCTTCCATTTTACGTTGTCCATCATTATCGCTTAAAGTTGCTTCAATCAAGTAATCCTTATCTTTGCAACGTACAGCGATGTCGGCTTGTCCTCCTGCTGTATGTGTTTTTGGTAAAAGGTTAGCATCTAATCCCGAATTAAGAATATCGGAAATTCTAACTTGTTTTTCAGAAAGCCAATAAAATGAAATTCCCAATAGATATTCAAATAATGCTGGAATTGTTGCTTCGTAATCTTGATACCATTCTTTGATAAGTTTACGAATTTGGTCGTCTTTTCTCGGATAAATATTTTCAAATATTTTAATGATGTTTTCTTTTGTGAAAACAGTATTTACCAATTCTAATAAACGTTCTTCTTTTTTCTTTAAAGCAAAGTTCTGTAAACCAAGCTGCTTAACCTCTGGAAAATCGGTTGCGATTTGTTTAGAAAGTTCGGTAACATTGATTTTTAAGAAATCGTAAATATCTCCGATATTGCTTTGACTTGCTTCTAACTTTATTCTGTATTCGTTTTGTAGAAGTGGTTTTACTTTTAGCAAATCATCTTTTACTGATTTGAACAAATACAAAAATACAAGGTCAAGTTTTAACTTTCCGTATTCAAAAATGAAAATATCGAGCAACTTTAAATGCCGTGTATTCAAATCTCTATACTCCTCACAAAGAGAAAGTTTTTTGATGAACATATACAGAACGTGGAAATTTACAACAAAACTTTCTTCATCTTCCGAAGAAATCAAAGATGTATTTTCAAAAAATTCAATGATCTTTTTCCAATCAGACGAGTTGTTTAAAGCTGTTGTGTCGAACAAACTTTCTAAATAATAACTTGGCTTTTTGCTCGAAATATCTTTGTATCTTGATTTTAATTTGCCTTGAATAAACTTTTTCTTTTTTGTTACATTCCAAATTTCTTTATTCAACCAATAGGAATAAATGTCGTGAAAAAGTGCAATCGTTTTGTCTTTAAATGTATTTCCTTTTCCGTGCGGAAGAACAGCATACAAAAGTTCTTTCAGTTCATCTTTATCAGAAATCCTATGAGTAGCAAAAAAATGCGTAGCATTTTTTGCTACAATTTTTGTATTCTCTGAATTTTGGACAGATTGATATGTGGTTTCTTTATAGTCAGAATATTTTTTGTAAGTTTTTATGTTTTGTATAAGTTCGTTTTTTGTTTGCGAACCCGACCAAACGTAAGTAACAAAATCTGTAGGTAATTCATTGTTAAATTCAATGATAGCATAAATTAGCGAAAGTAAAGGGAAAATCTCAAAGTCGCTTTGTTGATATTTCAAAAACTGTTTTAAGTAAGTGAAACTTTCGTTTGAAATATCAAATTCATTAGTTTTAAAATTTAAAGAATTTGCTAATAATTCCTTTCCAGCACTTGTGATAATTCGCTCATCAGTTGTAAAACCTAATTGAGAAATAAAACCTGTTTTTACTCTAACATCTTTGTCTGAACTAACTTTGTTGTCTGTCTTAATT
>CAYWFA010000098.1:0-1829 GCA_964457815.1 Candidatus Woesearchaeota archaeon | reverse complement strand
AAAAGAAAAAAATAATTTTCATTAAAAAAAAGTAATAACAAAAAAGCATTTTCTCGACGACAATAATATTTAAATAGTGTCTTCATTCTAGAGTGTCACATGAAAACGAAAAATATGATGATGTTTGCACTTGTTATCTTGTTTTTAATTACAGGAAGTTCATTTATATCTGCTATAACAGGCTCTATTGGAAATGGTAAAATGGTTTTGTACCCAGAAGTTAATGGGTGGACAAACACTTTAATTGAAAAAACAATTCTTGTAAATAATGTAAATGATGTTCCGGTTAATATAACCCTTAAACTTGATTCAGAATCTTCTGAATTCATTGATTTAATTGATAAAAGTTTCATACTTGAAGCTGGTGAAAGTAAAAAAGCTGAAATTGTCATAAGAGTTAGAAAAGAAGGAACCTATGAAGGAAGAGTTAATGTTTTCTTTAAACCGGTTGAAGGAAAAGAAGCAGGAGTTGTTTTATCTTCAACAATAGTGGTTATTGCAAGTAAAGACACAGGATATGAAGAAGATGAAGAAGAAGAAAACACTGAAGAAGAAACAGACTTGCCAGTAGAAAATCCGGAAGGAACAGATAGTCCTTCAAAAATAATCAAATTTTGGGGCATAAGTACAATCGTTTTGGTTGTTGTATTGTTGTTCTTGCTTTATATTTGGAATAAAAAGAGGAAGAAAAGAAAAACTAAAGGTAAAAGAAAAAAATAAAATGAAAAATCAAAAAAATAAATTCCTCTTAACATTAGCAATAGCATTCTTTGTATTTACAACAGTTGGAAGCGTTTTAGCGGAAGATATTGCATATATAACAAGAGGAGCAAGTTACACAGATCCTGCAATAATTTCTCTTTTAAACAATCAACAATACACTTATGAAGTTGTTTATCAGAATGCTTTGGCTTCAACAGACTTTTCAGATTACAGTTTAATTATTGTAGGAGAAGGTGTATTTAATTATCCTTTGCTTGTTCCTGTTAATGAAAAAAATTCAATTATATTGAATAGTTATCATATGGAAGATTGGGGATGGACAGGAAGAAGTGTTTCAACAAAAGCCTCTAATTATCCAAGTGAGATATATGTACAAGATTTCGAAAGTTTGATAACACAAAATGTTCCTGATACTTTTGTACCTTATTATATAGATGGTGTTATGATTTCTTACAAATTGAAATATATTTCAAGATTTTATGATGCTCCGGGATTGGAAACAATTATTGCAGATGGAAAAAATTACTTTAATGGAGCAATTGTTGCTACAATAAACAACGGTTCAGAATTAAGAGGAGGAAAAATTTCAAATGCTAGAGGAGTATTTATTGGATTTTCAGAAACAAATTTGTTGACACCAGAAGCCAAAGAAATATTTTACAATTCAATTGAATGGGCAATAGCAGGAGAGGACAGAGATGGAGATGGTTTTTTTATGGATGAAGATTGCAATGACAGAGATGAAAGTATTTATCCTGGTGCCGAAGAAATTGAATATGATGGAATAGATCAAGACTGTGATGGAACAGATTTAAATGATTTGGATGAAGATGGATTTGTTGCAGATTTCCTGGGCGGAGAAGATTGTGATGATGGTGATGCATTGGTAAATCCTGATTCAGAAGATTTAACAATGAACTGTAGAAATGATGCTCCTGTGATTGAAACAATTTACAGAATATCGGTTCATGAAAGTGAAATAGTTGAATTATATGTTGACGCTTATGATCCTGAAGGAGATGAATTTACATATGAAGTTAATGATTCAAGATTTGTTGAAGATCCAGAAGATGAAAGTCATTTTAGTTGGCAGACAGGATATGAAG
>CAYWFA010000097.1:0-1838 GCA_964457815.1 Candidatus Woesearchaeota archaeon | reverse complement strand
GAAGCAAAGAAAAGAGCATGTTAGCAATATAAAGAAAAAGTATAAATAATATTAATATCTAAAAAAACTAAAATAAAAACATGAATTTTTGAGGTGAGATATGAATTCTCTGAAAATTAGATTAAAATACAAATCTTTTGAAAATGATATTTTAAATGAATTTTATATCCCTGTGTTAAAAAAATCTACCCAATATTATCGAGCAGTTGGATATTTTTCATCAAATATTCTTAAGGAATACATTACAGGGCTAATTCCATTTGCAAAAAATGGCGGAGAGATTAGATTGATTATATCTCCATATATAACAGAAAATGACCTTCATGAATTACAAAATAATTACGATAATCCTGAAGAAAATACAAAACTTGATTTAATGTTTGAATCATTTTTATATCAAGACGAAAAGACAATTGCTGCAAGTAAACTATTCATCATGCTAATACGAAAAGGTGTTCTCAAAGTAAAAGTTGCTGAACCATTAAATGTTCAAGGTCTTTTTCACGAAAAAATAGGTGTATTTATAGATGATAAAGCTAATATGATAGCGATTAACGGTTCAAATAATGAAACAGGAAGTGCGATAAAGTTGAATCAAGAATCATTTAACACTTTTTGCTCTTGGAAGATTGGCCAGGAAGATTATGTAATTGAACATTTAAATGATTTTAATAATTATTGGAATGGTCATAATAACAGCATTAAACTAAAAACTATACAAGAAGCATTAAAAGAAGATATTTTTAAAAAATTTTATACAGAAGAAAGTATAGAAGATTTGGTGAATATCATTAAAGAAGAGGATTCTCAAAAAGAAATAGAAAGCAGATATGGTTTTAGTCCGTACAGACACCAATTAGAAGCAGTGGATATATGGATGAAATTAAGAAGAGGGATCCTAAAGTTTGCAACTGGATCAGGGAAAACAATTACAGCAATTATGATAATGGAAGAGTTAAAAAAAATGCATAAAAAAAAGTTTTTCATTATCGTAGTACCCGACAAAACTTTAGTTAATCAATGGGCACTTGAGGTTGAAGCATTTGAGAATAAGGTAATTAAATGTTCATCAAGTTATGAATGGGAGAAAGAGTTGACTAACATAATTGATATTTTCGACCTTTATGAAGAAAGATATCAAAATGTTATAGTAACCAATGATACATTTTACTCAACAAAGTTTCAAAAATTATTTAATAAAATAAATGACGATTTCTTCTTAATAGTTGATGAATGCCACACTTGGGGCACAGATAGAATCCTTAATATGTTACCAGAAACTAACAATTTATTAGGTTTATCAGCTACTCCAGAAGTGTTCTTTTCAAAAGATAAAACTGAAAGACTTTTATCTTATTTTGGTGGAATTATCCACGAGTATAGTTTGAAGGATGCAATTGTTGAAAAGCGTTTGGTAGAATATTTATATAAACCAATTTTTGTTGGACTTAATGAAGATGAAAAATTAAGGTATGAGGAATTAACAAGAAAAATTGTAAAAATAATTGGTTATGATATTGAAGATGTTTCTGGAGAGTATGGCAAAGCTGCTGAGATGCTTTTGTTTAAAAGAGCAAAAATCATTTATGGAGCAAGAGAGAAACTGAACACTTTAGAAGGATTTATTGATAGTTTGATGGAAAAGGGAAGACTACTTATATATTGTGGGCCTACCTCGTACTCAGTTGAGCAAGAAGATGAATTTTCTGAGGTGTCCCTGACTCAATTACAGGAAGTTAATAATGTACTTGCAAAGAAAGGCGTTAAATTCGCTCAGTATACTAGCAAAGAAAATGAATATGAAAGAAAGTTTGCTATTGAGCAGTTTAAGAATGATA
>CAYWFA010000096.1:0-1860 GCA_964457815.1 Candidatus Woesearchaeota archaeon | reverse complement strand
CTAAAGAAGACAACACCCTTCCTGGTTGGTGCTGGAATAAAAACCAGAGAAGACATAACCCTATCAATGAAGTTAGGAGCATCAGGCATTGCAGTCTCTTCCGCAATAACTCAGGCAAAAAACCCTAGAAGGACTTTGAAGGAGTTGATGAAATAAAAAATAAGAAAGTTTAAATGAGAGTAATTTATCATATAAATATGAAACTTTGGATATTATTCATTTTTTCTATAGTTTTTTTGATAACCTTAATTTTTGTAAATGCAGTTCCAGGTCCACCTCCATATCCAGCTACAGGTACTGTTTACAAGTTAAAATCTCTAGAGTATGAAGGCAAAGTCTTGGTGGGTTATGATGCGATAGACCAGAAAGTACTATCCTATCCTGGACCTGGAGATATAAATAAAATCCCTCTTGCAATTGGCCAAGGATATTACCTTGGACAAAATGCAGGTATAAGGTCATATTCTGCAGTAACAACTATTTCTTATGAAGAATATATCAATATGAGTAGCAGAGAATTCTCAACATTTTCATTCATTATTTTATCGGATGAACCATATGAAGAATATTATACTTGCGAATCAGTATACTCATCAAATGCGGCACAACAACTTAATTTTACTGATCCTTCTATAGAACTCTACAACCTTCATAAGTTATATGAGCAAAATGAAATAAGTCAAGAAGAAATTAAAAGTAGAGTGATAGAGATTCAACAAATGTATGAATCTGGACTAATTGCTGTTTTTGAAAAAATGGTCGAGACCGGAGAGTTACAGACATTTTGTACTCAAGTAACTGATTACTCGTCTCCTTTGGGAACAGGATTCTTCGAAAGGTATTGGAGAAAAATAAGTTATGGTAGTTCCCAAATTGCTCTTTTTGGGGTGATTGTAGGTTTAATAATAATTTTAGTTGGTTTAAGTTATATTATCTGGAAGATATTCCAAAGAAAAAAAGCAAGAATAAAATAATTCTGCTTGTTTTTTGTATATAACAAACAACGATAATTTATTTAAGAAAGACTGCTAATAAAAAGAAATGGCCCCCTATTATGATATGTATTATTCTAATAAATGTGCAGGTAAAGAAAATGAAGGGAGATTGGAATTTTTTGCAGATAATGATGAAGAAGCTGTTGAATTAGCAAAGCAAAATTTCTTGGAAATAGCAGAAGAAGAGGAGTTTTGTGGGGCTTCTACTTTGGAAAGAGTTTGCCGTAAACCAGAAAATATTCTTGAAAAAAGATATGGGGTTTCTTTTAATAAAAGAAAAAATCTTTATTCTTTAAAAGAATTAGATCTTTAATTATAAAGAAGAAACTTTAAAATCATTTAATTCTTAGAAACCATATGCCTTACAAATTATCTCCTTCATCACTTTCTTTAATGAATGAATGTCCAAGATGTTTTTGGTTGGATAAGCATAATGTTTGGAAAAGACCTGCAGGTATTTTTCCTTCTCTTCCATCTGGAATGGATGGAATATTGAAAGTTCATTTTGATAAGTTTAGAGATAAAGGATTATTGCCCCCTGAGTTGTGCAAGAATCAAGATTGTGTAGGTATGAAATTATTTAATGAACCAGAATTAATGAGATCCTGGAGAAATAATCTTAAAGGTATAAGATGGGAAGATAAAAACGGGAATATATTATTTGGAGCAGTAGATAATATACTTCAGAAAGGAGAAAAGTTAATTGTTTTGGATTACAAGACAAGAGGATATCCTGTAAAAGATGATACAGCAGAACATTATCAAAATCAATTGGATATTTACAATTTCTTGCTTAGAAAAAACGGATATAAAACAGAAGATTATGCTTTCTTGTTGTTTTATATTCCTAAAGAAGTTGCAGATA
>CAYWFA010000095.1:0-1911 GCA_964457815.1 Candidatus Woesearchaeota archaeon | reverse complement strand
TATTCTTCCGGAAGCTGTAAAGAAAGACAAAGCAATAGGAGCTTTCCTCAATCATTCTGAACACAAGCTAACAATGGATGTAATAAAAAAAACCATTGCGCGCTGTAAAAAAACGAAATTAAAGACAATGGTTTTTGTTAAGGATATTAAACAAGCAAAAGAAATTGAAAAACTCCACCCCGATTATCTTATATACGAACCCCCAGAACTTGTAGCAGGAAATATTTCAGTTAGCTCAGCAAAGCCTGAGATAATTAAGAATCTCTCAAAGAAGTTAAAGAAAACAACACGCTTTTTGGTAGGTGCAGGAATAAAAACCAGAGAAGATGTAACCTTATCAATGAAGTTAGGAGCTTCAGGTATTGCAGTGAGCTCAGCAATAACCAAGGCAAAAAACCCAGGAAAGGTTTTGAAGGAACTGATAAAATAAATATCTTCTAGTCCTATTACAATAATCTTTAAAAATAAGGAGTTTTTTGAATTTTTATGCAAGTAAATCCTAAAATCTATGCAATCCCAAACAACGAAAATTACATTTTGTATTCTCCATTAACCGGTTCTATATTAGAAGTTACTTCTGGATTAGCTAAACAAATTCAAAATATCTCTTTAGGTAAAGATTATTTCTTTGAGAATGGAATTGAAACTATCTTAAAAGAAAAAGGATTTATTGGAGAGAATTTTCCAAAGATTAGTGGAGAGATTGTAGAAAAAGAATATCAACCCACTTCTGTGACTGTGATGCCTACTTGGGATTGTAACTTAAGATGTTTATATTGTTATTCAGACGGAGGATCAAATCCAGGAGATATTTTAGATATTAAAATAGCAAAATCAGCAGTTGATTTAATTATAAAAAATGCAATTGATAAAAAAAGCAATAAAATTTTTTTAGGGTATCATGGGGGCGGAGAACCATTAATGGAGAAAAACCTGCATTGGATTAAAGAACTTACTTTTTATACAAGAGAACAGGCTAATAAGAATGGAATTAAATCTCATGTAAGTTCTGCAACAAATGGTTTTTTAAGTAAAAAAAATTTAGATTGGATTGTTAATAATTTGGATAGAATTAATTTGTCCTGGGATGGCCCTCCTGAAATCCAAAACTTTCAAAGACCTGGAAAAAATGGATTTCCTACATATGATACTGTTTTAAAAACAGCAAAATATTTTGAAGAAAAAGGGTTTTCTTATGGTATTAGGAGCACTATTTCTTCTTTTAGTGTTAACAGGATGGAAGAAATTGTTCAGCATTTTATTGATGAAACAACTGTTAAGGGATTTCATTTAGAACCTTTATTTGAATGTGGACGTGGAGAAAGAAATAAAGATATTTTAAGATTTCCAGATACAGAATATTTCGTTGAAAATTTCATCAAAGCAAAGCAACTTGCAAGTAAAAATAACAGAAGATTATATCATTCTGCTTCTGATTTAGAAAAAATTGGAAGAACGTTTTGCGGAGCAGCAGGAAATAATTTCTTTATAACCCCTAATGGAGATGTTACCTCTTGTTTGGAGGTATCGAGACCTCAAGATGATATGAATGAAATATTTTTAATCGGAAAGTTCGACAAAGAAATAGAAGATTTTATTTTTTATAAAGATAGGTTAAGTAATTTAAGAAAGAGGGTTGTTGAGAATGTTAAAGGATGTGACGATTGTTTCGCAGAGTATAATTGTTCTGGGGATTGTCTGGCTAAAAGTTATTCTTTGTCAAGAAATTTATTTGATTCTAGAAATAATATTAGATGTGAAACAAATAGAGCGCTATTGTTGCACGAAATCAAAGAAAAACTTAAAAATAATGGAGGATTAGAGATATTATGAGTTTTAAATTAGAGAATATAAACATTGAAGGAGAAGAAAAACAAGAGATTAAAGGAAGTTATGATTTTTCTAAAAAAA
>CAYWFA010000094.1:0-1932 GCA_964457815.1 Candidatus Woesearchaeota archaeon | reverse complement strand
CAGACATGACAATTATGGAAGAATCAGCTGAACTTCTCAAGAGATTAAAAAACAAAGACAAGAAAAAGCTTCCAATGATAACAACTTGTTGTCCTAGTTGGATATTGATGATGGAATTCTTTTATCCTGAGCTTATTCCAAATATGAGTACATGTAAAAGCCCTCATGAAATGTCTGGCATGCTAATAAAAAGTTATTATGCAGAGATTGCAAAAATTAATCCTAAAGATATAGTAGTGGTGAGCATAATGCCATGTACAGCAAAAAAGTTTGAATCTACACGTCCAGAATTAAACACAGGAGTGGATTATGTTTTAACAACACGAGAGCTTGGAAGACTAATAAAACAAAAAAACATTGATTTCGCGAACCTAGAAGATAGCGATTTTGACCCTACTCTTGGATTAGCATCAGGGGCAGGAGATATTTTTGGAGCAGCTGGAGGAGTAATGGAAGCTGCATTAAGAACAGCCTATGAAATTTCAACAAATAAAAAATTAAATGAAGTTGAATTCAAAAATCTAAGAACCAACAAAGGAATCAAAGAAGGAACAATAAAACTAGGCAACAAAACAATACGCTATGCAACAGCATCAGGCGGAGCAAACATACGTAAACTCTTAAGAAACAAAAACAAATATGATTTCTTGGAAATGATGGCTTGTCCAGGAGGGTGCATAGGCGGGGGAGGACAACCAATTTACTCTGATGATAAAGTCCTACAATTAAGAGCCCAAGCTCTTTACCAACAAGATGAAATGAGAAGATATAGACGTTCTCATGAAAATCCAATAGTAAAGGACATTTACAAGAAGTATCTAGGAAAACCTTTAAGCAAGAAGGCGGAAAAACTTCTTCACACGGAGTATAAGAAGAGGGAGAGGTTTTAAAAAAAATCTATATAATTATTAAAAAATTCTGGAAACTTTAAAATAAAAGCTATAGATTATCAATATAAAACATAAAATAATTCCAAGCCATGCAAATAATTTTCCTTTTAGTATTTTATTTTTCTTGATTTGATTTAACCCAATAAACCCCAAAATTATTATTAAAATTGATGAAATCCACAAAAATAAGAGGTTAGAAGATTTTAAGCTTAAGAATGTAAAATGCCAAATAGAAAGGAGAATTGCCAGAACAAAAGAAGTCACAGCAATCCAGGAATATTTTTTCATAATGAGAATAAATTAAACAAATTTATAAATCTTTTTAAAAAAGATAAATTCTAAATTCTTATTATAAATAGAAATATTTAAATATTATTTGTATATTATATTTATATTAAAGAGTTGTCTAAAATGAATGAAATATTAAACCCTTTTAAAAAGAAAAAGAAAATATCTATGGATTTAGATGAAAAAGTCTTAGAAGTTATAGATAGCTTAGCTTATTTAACTAAAACCAACAGGACAGTTATTATAGAAGCCGTTTTAACCAATGGCTTATTTTCATATATTAATTTCTTGGAAAAAACTTGGAAAGGATATTTAAACGATAAAGAAAAAAGTAAAATAAAAAACGATATTCAAAAATTGTTAAAGGATTTAGAAGAAATTAAACAAAAAAATGTTTGGCTAAGCTCAGAATATTATCTAAATTATCTATCTTCAAAAAAGGACATAGATGATAAAACTAGAAAGAATCTACTTGATACATTGAAAAATATGGGGTTAATACCAGAAAATTGATTAAGAAGTAAAACTTAATCCTCCAACAAGAACTAAAAGTGGAACTGTTGCTGGAGCTTCTATCACTGCTAAAAACTGAAGATCTCCTTCAATGCAAGCGCAACTAGGACATGAACCACAATCCGCAAACATATCTATCTCTTTTTCAAGATCGGAAATATTAGATGGAGCAGATAATATTTCTTTAATTAAACCCCTATCAGAATAATTTGCTTTGTATTTTAAAGGGATAGCACATGTT
>CAYWFA010000093.1:0-1971 GCA_964457815.1 Candidatus Woesearchaeota archaeon | reverse complement strand
GGATCTGTTGTTGTTGAAAAAGTACTTTTCTTCGTAATCAATATGATAATCGCACGTTATCTTAATATTCAGCATTATGGAGAATACACAACGGCTTTATCTTTTGCTACTTTTTTTTCAATGTTTACGGATTTGGGAATCAATGATGCTCTGATAAGAGAGCTCAATTATGAAAAAGAGAAATCATATACACTATTCAATGTCATATTGCTCAAGACAGTTGTTTCGATAGTTCTTTTTATATTTTTTTTAATAGCATCTTCATTAACGGGTTATACACATGAAGTTTTATATTTAATATTAATCTTTGGTCTTGTCCGGTTCGGAGATGAATATCTTCGGGTTTATTATACCTATTATGAAGGTACAAGCAGATATTTTTTATCTGCTTTATTTAGGCTGCTTTTTGCCTTCCTATTCCTTGTTGCTGTTTTATTTGTTGTAATGTTCAGTGCAGGGAATAGGGAAATTGCATGGTCCAGATTATTTGTAGTTGTTTTTTTTATTCTTTTAATAAGTTTTACTGAATTAAAAAATAAGCTGAAAACGATAAATCTTATTTATATAAGACAATTTTATCATAACACGCTCCCTTTTGCATTAGCATTTGTATCCTCTTTAATTATAGGCCATGGAAGTCTGATTATACTACCATTAATTCATGGCACAATATATACGGGACTTTTTCAAAATGCCTATATTTTTCTAACGACTCTGATATTTATACCCGCGTCATTCGGGAGAGTTTTTATACCATATCTTTATAAACATAAGCATGATGAAGATGTTGAAAAATTTCAATTTGCATTTAATATAATTACAAAAAGCTATGTAGTTGTATCTTTTTATATTGCAATAATTCTTTTTATTTATGCTGATTTTATTATTGTAACAATATTTGGAGATAAATATACCGGTTCAATTCTTTTGTTGAAAATACTGTCTTTTGGGATACCTTTTTTATTTAATGCCGCAATTATAATAATTACAGCACTTGATAAACAGAAATTATACAGCAGGGTATTAAAGTACATTGCTATTCTTAGTCTTGTTTTAAATATTATTCTATCGTATTTTTTTAAGGATGCAGGTGCTTCTGCTGCAACAGTATTAATTTTTATAATTATCTTTATTGCCTCTAATATTCTAATTAAGAAGACGACGAATCTAAAAATTAACAATTCGATTACTAATTATTCTGTAGGTATTCTGATTTTTTTAATCTGTTATCTTGCCCATGAGTATCTTTGCATTAATAATAATTTACTGGCAATTGTTGCTACTACAGTATTATATGGATTTTTAAATATGATATTACTATTTAACAGAAATGATTTGCGTATAGCGAAAGAAATTGTGAGAAATTCTATATAAATTTTTTGAGGTTTTTCTTCTTATGCAAAAGGTGAAATTACTTAATTTTGATATTAAAGGTGATTATAATGGATTCCTTACAGCTATTGAGGGTAATACATCAATCCCTTTTGAAATAAAAAGATTGTTTTATATATTTGATACAAAAAAAGGAGTAGTAAGAGGTCAACATGCAAACCTTAATTCACAGTTCGTCCTGGTATCTGTAAAAGGTGATTGTAAGGTGTTGACAGATAACGGGAGGGAAAAAGAAACTTTTATACTCGATAGACCGTATAAAGGATTATTTCTTGAAAAACTTGTCTGGAAAGATATGTTCGATTTTTCCCCTGATTGTATATTGCTTGTAATCTCAGATTGTATATATGATCCATCTGAGTATCTCAGAAATTATGATGATTTTCTTTCAATTGTAAGCGATAGACAGTCATCTTGAGTAAGGCATGTAACATAATGAAAATCGGTATTAATTGTAAAATATCTGAAGATGCTTTCCTGGCAGAGAATACGTTAATTGGAAACAATGTGCAAATTGCAAAAGGGGTAATAGTTTATGATAATACCTGTATCGAAGATAATACAATAATTGGGCCTTAT
>CAYWFA010000092.1:0-1984 GCA_964457815.1 Candidatus Woesearchaeota archaeon | reverse complement strand
TATTGTTTTAAATTTAATTCAATAAGATTTTTTTTGGAGATGATGTGGTAAAGTTTCCAAATGAAAATAAAAAATAATGCAACTAAAAGAGCGAGTAATCCGATGTTCAAGAAAGTTTGAAACCAAGGGTGTAAACTGTCCATAAATGCATGGAACACTTCTGTTATGCCTACACTTAAATTCACCTCCCCTGCCATGATGTATATTCAAAGGGTTTTTGTTTTTTAAAGTTTTGGAAGAATATATTTTTAAATAAATTTAAATATCTCATTTATCTAACTATTTTTATGATTGATATTAAGCTTTTACGTGAAAATCCAGAACTTGTAAAAGAGAATATGAAAAAAAAGTTTCAACATGATAAATTGAAACTTGTAGATGAAGTTCTTGGTTTAGATGAAAAATGGAGGAAGCTTAAGTATGAAGAAGATGGTTTGAGAAATGAAAGAAATAAGGTTTCTCAGGATATTAATGAAGCTAAAAAGAAAAAAGATGAAAAAAAAGCAAATCAACTTCTTAAAAGAGCAAAAGAGATTCCCGATAAAATAGCTGAGATTGGCGAGAAAAGAAAGAAACTTGAAGATGATATAAAACAGATTATGTACAAAATACCAAACATAATTCATGAATCTGTTCCTCTAGGAAAAGATAGTTCAGAGAATGTTGAATTAAAGAGAATTGGAAAACCTGAAGTTCCAAAATATGAAATATTTAATCATGCTGAATTAGCTGAAAAGTTGGAAGGGGTTGACTTTGATTCTGCTCGCGAGACTTCAGGAAATGGATTTTATTTTTTAACAGGAGATTTAGCGGTTTTGCATTCTGCGATGATTTCTTATGCAAGAGATTACATGATCAAGCAAGGATTTAGTTATGTTGTACCTCCATTTATGATAAGAAGAAAAGTTGTTGAGGGGGTTATGAGTTTCGCCGAAATGGAAAATATGATGTATAAAATTGAGGGAGAGGATTTATTTTTAATTGGAACTTCTGAACATTCAATGATTGGAAGATTTATTGGAAAAATTTTGAGTGAAAAAGATTTGCCTATAACCCTTACGAGTTACAGTCCATGTTTCAGAAAAGAGATTGGAGCGCATGGAATTGAAGAAAAAGGATTTTATAGATTACATCAGTTTGAAAAACAGGAGATGATTGTGATTTGTGAACCTGAAGAATCTTATGATTGGTATGAAAAAATGAAAGATTTTACAGTTGAGGTTTTCAAAGATTTGGATGTTCCTGTGAGAGTGCTTGAATGTTGTTCAGGAGATTTAGCAGACTTAAAGGCAAAGTCTTGTGATGTTGAAGCTTGGAGTCCTCGCCAGAAAAAATATTATGAAGTTGGAAGTTGCTCAAATTTAACAGATGCTCAAGCAAGAAGATTGGATATAAAGATTGAAAACAAAGGAAAAAGATATTTTGCACATACATTAAATAATACTGTTTTGGCTTCGCCCCGTGCGCTTATTGCTGTAATGGAAAACAATCAGCAAAAAGATGGAAGTATTAAAGTTCCTAAAGTTCTTCAACCTTACATGGGCGGAAAAAAAGTTATTGAGATAAAGAAAGAAAAGAAGTAAGATTTTTTGTTATTTTTTGTAAAAATTTCATTTATCGAGAGTAATGAAAAATTTTGAAAAAGTTTTATATACTCTTTTTGTTTTTGTTTTGCATGGAAAAGGAAGAGAAATCTGAGAAAGAAAAATTGAAAGAGAAACCTAAAGAAAAAATTAAAGAAGAAACAAAATCTGAAAAAAAGAAATCTATTTGGAGTCTTCAGGCTATTTCTTTGCTTTTGCTTATTGTGTTGATAGCTTTGGTTCTTATTATAATTCAAGTTCCTTACACGACTACTAATGCTGTGAAAGAAATGGTTCCTACAGAAACATGTGTTGAACAGGATTTGCCTTTTGTTGCTAATTTTAGGACAGGATTGAAATATGAAACTGCTTCAAAATTGAATTCTTTTGAGGGAGAAGCT
>CAYWFA010000091.1:0-1998 GCA_964457815.1 Candidatus Woesearchaeota archaeon | reverse complement strand
TCTTTGAACCACAAAACTCTTTCTTTTTTCTTGTCCATTTTCACACTCTTTTATTTAATTAATGAAATTAGTTATTTAAACGTTTCTTAACAAGAAAATTTCTAGAAAATGCGCTCCCCGGGAATCGGACCCGGGCCACCTCGTTGGCAACGAGATATTCTACCATTAAACTAGGAACGCACGAATACAATGGATATTAACAAGAAGCATATTTAAAATTTTATATTCCTGTATTTAACCAAAGATTTAAAAGCAAAAAACCTCTTTTGTTATCATGTCTCAAAGTAACAGCAATAATGATACAAATATTCCTGAGATGGATTTAGATAAAAATTATAGTTCTAAAAAAGTTCCTGTTCCTTCAGCTCCAACTTCAGAGAAAGACAAAAATGGAGAGAAAATAAAAAAAGAACTTGATAAAATTAAAGGTTATATTGTCAAGAAATATCCTTTTACACAGGCAATAAGTATCTTGCCTCCTCAATCAATAAAAGATTTCATTGAAGAAGAAACTGAAAACCTAAACAAGGAGCAAGTTGAAAAACTTCAAAAGAAAATTCATTTGAATATTATAATTCCTGATGAAAAAGAAAAAGATATTCCTAAAATAAAAAAAGATATTGTTGAACAAATTGAAAAATCTAAACAGGAAGTTTGGATTTATATTAGAACTCCATCTGAGATTTGGGAAATTTGTACAGATCAGAAATTTGAATTATATGCTGCAATTGCAATGTCTTTTCCTCTTCATGATAAAGGTATTTTAGGAGCTATGAGGGTAACAGAGATTCATAAATCTCTTGTTTTGCAGAAATTTGAAAAATATGTTGTTTCTTATGTTTTAGGGGGAAGTTTGGTTAGAGGAGAAGCAACCAAAGATTCTGATGTTGATGTTTTTGTTATAATCAATGATACTGATGTTAAAAGAATGCCAAGACTTGAACTTAAAGAAAGATTAAGGGGAATAATTTACCAGTATGTTGGAGAAGCTTCTGCACTTGCAGGGGTTAACAATAAATTAGAACCGCAGATATATCTTCTTACTGATTTTTGGGAAGCTGTTAAAGATGCGCATCCTGTTATGTTTACTTTCATAAGAGATGGTGTTCCTATTTATGACAGAGGAACTTTCATGCCTTGGAAAGCCTTGCTTAAAATGGGTAAGTTGAAACCTTCTCCAGAAGCTATAGATATGTTTATGAGTATGGGAGATGGAGTTATTCCAAGAAGCAAAAGAATTTTGTTGTCTGAAATTTTCACTAATATCTTTTGGGGAATAACCCAACCTGCACAAGCTTTGTTGATGTTGAATGGATGTCCTCCTCCAAATGCAAAAAAAGAATTGGTTAGAGATTTCAAAAAAGAATTTCTTGAAACTAAAATGATTGAAAAAAAATATATTGATTTTATGGAAAAAGTAATAAATATTTGGAGAGATTATGAGCATGAAAAAATAAAAGAGATTTCTGGAACAGAAATTGATAAACTTTTGAAAGAAACAGAAGAATTTTTGAAAAGATTAAAGGAACTTAGAGTTCAAATTGATAAAAAAGCACAGGAGAACACTATTGAGAAAATATACTTGGATACCACAACTTTACTTCATGCAATTTTTGGTAAAAAATCCCAGCAGCAACTTGTTTTGGAATTCGAGAAAAATCTTGTTAAAAAAGGAAAAATGACTCAGCAACATTTGAGAATTTTGAAAAATATAATAACTGCAAGAGCTGAATTCAAGAAAGGAAAATTGGATGCTCATAAAGTAGATAATGCAAGAAAAGAAGCATCCACTTTAATAAACGATTTAATTGAGTTTTCTCAAAGATGTGATTTGGTGATGCTTGAAAAAGGTAAAATGAAGCTTAAGTTCAAGCAAGGAAATGGGGAATTGCTTCTTTCAGGTGAAAACGCTTTCTTGTTTAAAGACAATAAAGTTTTCAAAATTACAGATAAAATACAACCTTCTGACATGGAAGAAGTTTCTAAATCTCTTGAATC
>CAYWFA010000090.1:0-2033 GCA_964457815.1 Candidatus Woesearchaeota archaeon | reverse complement strand
TGCAATGAAAATCAATATGGAGTGAGACTTTCAGTTTAAAATCAAGATGACAAATAAAAAATTCAAAAACAAAAAAGCACTTTCAACTGTTGTTGCTACAGTTGTTATAATTATGCTTACTGTTGCTGCTATAGCAATAGTTTGGACTTTTGTTAAAGCTATGGTTGAAAAAAACAGAGACCAAGTTGAATCCTGTTTCGATATTGAATCTGGACAAAAAGTTTCTTTGAATGGATTGTATACTTGTTATGATCTTGATGCGGAAGGAAATTTAGACGAGGTGCAAGTTTCAATAAGTGTTGCTGACGTTGAAATAGAGACATTGGTAATTTCTATAATGACTGGTGGAAGCACTAAAACAGTTACATTAACAAGCACCGAGACAGGCTATACAGATGTGAAGCCTTACAGTCCTGATCCAGACGAAACAAATTATGGAAATCCAGTAAGTCTCCCAGGAGAAAATTCAGGAAAAACTTATGTTATCCGAGGATTCCAGGAAGGGCTTACAGAAGTTGACTGGATAAGAATAGCACCAATAGTTAATGGAAATCAATGTGGAATCACAGATCAAATAAATGATGTTTCAAATTGTGCGTATTTAGGATAAAGAATGTAATACTACAAAAGAAAAATATTATAAACTAAATTTCAGTTAAATAAAACATGAGAAAAAAGGGGGAGATAAAAAAAAATACAATTTCAAAAAACCACCGTGGGCAAGTGTGGGTTGAAACTGTTATTTATCTTTTAATTGCGTTCATAATGATCGGATTAGTACTTTCTTATGTTAAACCAAAAATAGAGGATATGCAAGACCAAACAATGATAAAACAATCTTTGGAAATAATAAATGAAATTGATAATACAATTACAACAATAGGTAGTACTGGAAATAAAAGATTAATAGAAGTTGGAGTTAAAAGGGGCGAGTTCACAATAGATTCAACAAACGACAAAATAATTTTTGAAATACAAACAGATTACAAATATTCTGAAACAGGAGAAGAAGTTTATGACGGAAAAGTTAAAATAACAACTGAAGGTGAAAATCAATACAGTAAAGTAAGACTTGAAAGAGATTTCTCAGAGGAGTATGATTTTATTTACGATGGTGCAGCTAACAATAAAACTCTTTCAAAAGCATCAACTGCATACAATCTATTCATAGAAAATAAAGGAGTTGGAGCAACCCCCCCTGGATTGGTTGTTATAGATTTCACAGTACAATAAAATGGCAGAAGAAATGAATTTAATTAAAACTGAAACAAAAGTTAAAGCAGAAAACAAAGTTGAAAAAAAACCAAATACCACTTACATAAAGGATTATCCAAGACCTCCAATAAATTTCAGTCCAATAATTCCTCCATTGAAAAGAATAAAAGATAAAAGTAAAATCGATGTTAGATATTGTTTGATTGCTCCTTTCACATTTGTTCATATTTACTGGGATCCTGAATTATATGAAGTTGTATACGATATTGAAGAGCCTTTGTTGACTGAAGAAGAAGAAAAGAAGAAAGAAGAAATAATACTTGCTATGAACAATATGATTGACTTTGAAACAGTTGTTGAAAAAGAAAAAAACAAGCTTTTGGAATATATAGATAAAAGACTCAAGATACTTGCAATAGAGTTAGGAATAGAAATGTCTTATGAAAGTTACAAGAAAATATTTTATTTCCTTTGCAGAGATTTCATAGGATTCAATGAAGCAGAACCTCTTTTAAGAGATTATTTTGTGGAAGATATTGAATGTAATGGAGCAAATTCTTCTGTTTATATTGTACATAGAGTTTATAGAAACTTGAGAACCAACCTTGTTTTCAGAGACATAGATAAACTGCAAAGTTTTGTTGAAAAGCTTGCTCAAAGATGCGGAAAATACATTTCATATGCTAAACCTATATTGGATGCTAGCCTTCCTGATGGTTCCAGAGTTAATGCTACATATACAAAGGATATTACAAGTAAGGGACCAACTTTCACAATCAGAAAGTTCACAAAAACACCTTGGACTCCTCCTCAATTAA
>CAYWFA010000089.1:0-2072 GCA_964457815.1 Candidatus Woesearchaeota archaeon | reverse complement strand
AGTGTTTGTTCCGTTCTTGAAATCATAAAGTTCACCATTGAAATATAAATATCTTACAGGAAGATTAATTTGATTTCCATTGTAAATATAAGCTGCAATAGGCTGTTGGAATTCTCCATTTTCTTTTTCAATTATTATTCCCCCTATTCCAGAATTTTCAACAGGGATAAATGTTTTCTTCCCATCCAATTCATAAACAATATCTTCATCTAAACCATATCCTCCATTGTAAATCCTTATTGTTCCATTCTTTGTCTCTTGTATCTGGCTTGCACTTGAAACCATTGTAGGTATAAAAGAGAATCTATCTTTTTCATTTTCAGCACTTCCAATACTACTAAATGCAGAATACTTGCCTATATCTGTAGGGTCTATTAATAAATATGAAACATTCTGAGCTTTCATGAAACTTAATGCTGTTTCAGGATTTGGAGTTGTTAATAAATATCTTCCAATTAAATGATCCCAATATGCATTTCCATGTCCTCCATCTGTTACAGTGGGCCTTTCTCCCATATACTGCACCCAATAACCATAATCCCACCAATGAACAAATATCTCTCCTGGTTGAGTATTATTTCTTACCCATTCCATTGCATATTGCCATTGTACATTTGCAGATGAACCTATTTGAGGAGCTTGCCCTTTAATATTCTTAATATAACTCACAGATGTGAAGATTAAAAGTATCAAAATTCCAATAATTGCAGCATATAAAACAACTTTTATTATTTCTTCTTTTGTCTTCTTAGCATATTCATATGTTCTTATTATACTATAGACTGCCAATAAACAAACAACAGGAGCCAATATGAAGATTAATCTTATAGCACTTATTCCTGCAAGAGCCATGAAAAATGTAAGCACGAGTATTATTACATTTTCACTTTTAGTCTTAAGATGATCATTAAAATAAACCCAAATTAAATATCCAAACAAGATTATTATACTTCCAATATAAAAGAATTTGCTTATGAAAGATTCTCCATTAAATATTGAAGCAGTAGAATATCTGTGAAAGAAAATAGCAAATATTGTAAGCACCCATAACAGAGAGAATATAAATTTATTTTTTTTCTTACCTATCCCCTTTGCAAACTCAATTCCTACTATTGAAGCACCAACAATAAATAGCCAGAAAAATAATTTTCCAAACTGTCCAATAACATCTGCTGTATAAGGCAAGGCATTTTCAGCAACAGTCTCACCAACTCTTCCTCCACCAAAAGGTCTTAGTATATTCTGGATAATTACAGATATTGAAACACCTATACTCTGATTAAATATTAAGCTTACTATAAATACAAAAATTATTGACAATACTAAACTTACAATTATTCTATATTTTCCTATTTTTTCTAGTTTGTCTTTTAATTTTCTATTTTTCAGATTTATAAGAATATAATCTATTATTATAAAAATAAGAACAGCAGGGATAATTATACCCCTAATATTTAATATCAAAGAAATTATTGCTCTTGTAGGATAATGAAATATAAATCCAAGACTTATAAAAGAGATAAACCAGAAAATGTAAAATAAAAGATATTCTTTAAGATTATGTTTCCCCTCTTCGTTTTTGTTCTTATTTGTTATCCATAATAATGCTACAGTCAAAGGTATTACCAATAATGTAAATGCTGCAACACCACTCCATGCTGCAATATTAAATACTGTGAAAAATCCTGTTACAACTCCAAGTATTATTGCTAATTTCCATGAATTCTTTTTTTCTATCATCTGCATGGACACTACAAAAGCAAGTAAAGCTAAGAAAAAGGCAAACATTCCTAGAGGTTCATGATCTGAAACTCCTGCCATTGTTCTGAATAAATATGCTGGTATTATTGCTAAAAAGAAACTAGATAACAATGCAGCTACTTTTGATTTTGTTAATCTTAATATTAAAAAGAAAAATACAAGAATGCCTAGCACAAAAAATATTACAGGATAAATTACATCAGTAAACCTTAAAGTTACATTGTCTGAAAAAGTGTTTAATATTTTATAGGTAAAAACCAATGCTCTTGGCAAAAGCTCATTACTAAAAGGCAAGTGTAATGAAGGATATC
>CAYWFA010000088.1:0-2076 GCA_964457815.1 Candidatus Woesearchaeota archaeon | reverse complement strand
AAAGTGTTGTTTAAACGAGGATTGAATGCACCTAATTTGACATATTCCAAAGTTTTTAATTTATTTACATCTGAGCTTAAGTTAACTTCCTTTATAGGAAAAGCAATTCTTGGTGTTAATTGGTATTCTTGATTTTCTTGTTGCATTTTACATTATATAGGGTAATTTACCTTGAAATATACTATCTTTTAGGGTTTATAAATGTTGTTTTTTATTGTAATTATATAGTAGTTAATAATAGGAAATTGGAAGAATAAGAAGAGTTATTTTTTGAAAATAAGAAGCGAAATGTTTATATACCTATGGTGTATATTTATATAATATAAGTGTATAATGTTCCAGAGGTATACGGGGAATAGCACTTGATGCACATAAAGGTATAAACATGTTAACAAAAAATGAAAGCAAAGTATTGAGAATGTTGTTGATGAAATTTAAAGAAGAATATTCCATTAATCAGATTGCAAAAAATTGCGGTTTAGCTCCTAATGGTGCCATGAAGATAGCAAGAAAATTTGAAAATATTGGTGTTTTAAATGTAAAAAAAATTGCAAATATAAGCTCATATCAAATTAATTTTGAAAATCAAAAAACAAAAAGCATACTGGAATTGGCATTAATTCCAGAGTTAGAAGGAAGGGTCAAGTTCAGGATGGAAGATTTAAGAGAATTAAAAGAAGTTAGTGATATCTGTATAATATTTGGTTCATATATTCAAGAAAAGAAAGAACCTAATGATCTGGATGTATTTTTTGTTGTAAAAGAAAAGAATTTTGAAAAATATAAAGAGTTAAGCAGAAAGATATACAAAACAATTCCAATAAAAGTACAGGATGTTCTTCAGACAGAAGAAGATCTAAAAAATAATATACTTGAACATGACAATGTTATTACAGAAATATTTAGAAAAGGAATTATCTTATGGGGACAGGATAAGATAATAAATTTAATTGAAAATGCAAGATAAACTAAAAGATTGCTTTAAATCTGGAGAAAAAGGAGAAAGACATAAAGGATTAAGAAAAATAAAATTAGATGAGAATCTAATCTTGGGTTATCTTAAGAAAGCGATACATAATTTTAATGCAATGGAAGATTTCAATAAATCAGGATATTCTGATTGGAGTGCATCTGCTTCTTTTTATTGCTTGTATCATTGTTTACTAGCCATTCTAGCTAAAAATGGTGTAGAATCCAGAAATCAAACATGTACTTTTGCATTCATTGAAAAAATGATAGAAGATAAAAAACTTTCTATAACTAAAGAAGAATTAAAAGAAATTTTTGACAAAGATATAACAGAAAATCTTCTGCATAGCAATAGAATATTAGATATAAGAGAAAATATGCAATATTCTATAAAGACTTCTTTGGAACAGAAAGAATTTAATGCATTAAAAGAAAGGACAAAAAGTTTATTTGATAAATTAAGGAAAGATATAGAAAAAGAGTAGGATAATAGATTCACAACAAAACATAAAAGGTTGAAGGTATTTGTTGTGAGTATGGCAGAAAAACCAATACTCAAAGCATATTACAAAGATGTATTTTTTGAGTTTTTAGTTCATGGAAAGGAAGAAGGCTGGAAAAGAGATTCTATAGTTTTGTTACCTGGATTTCCAAGTGCTGTTAAGTATGATTCAGAAATGAGATATTTGCATGAAAGAGGGTTTAATGTGTTTTTTCCAAGATATAAAGGAACATACCAGAGTAAAGGGAAATTTCTAGATGAGAATATTGTTGAAGAATTAAAGAAGTTTCTTGAGGAATTAAAAAAAGGTAAAGCAAAAAGCTTATGGGATAATAGTTTAATTGAATTTTCTGTTGGAGGGAATATTATTCTTTTTGGTGGAAGTTTCAGTGGTGCAGTTGCTTGTGGATTAGGTGCTGTAGATAAAGATATTAGAAAGATTGTTTTATTCTCTCCTGTCTGGGACTTCAAGAAACATAATGAAAATAATGATGAACAAGATTTAAAGAAATTCTTGCCTTTCATTAAAAGAGCATACAAGAATTTATACAGAATAGGGTTTGAAAGCTTAAGTGAAAAGATGTGTGAATTTAAAGAATGCTCTC
>CAYWFA010000087.1:0-2087 GCA_964457815.1 Candidatus Woesearchaeota archaeon | reverse complement strand
GGATACATGATTCAATTCAATTTTTCCAATAAAGGGCAATATTTAATGGAAGTACAAGATATTAATAGATTTACAGGAAATGTCAGCTTTTCAGTTAATGGTACTACTTATTATGTTGATTTAAATGAAAGTGTTAAAATTAATTTAGATAATGATAGTTATTATGATTTAGAAGCATCTGTTGAATTAATAACCTTTTACAATAGTTCAAGAATGACTTTCAAAGAAATTCATCAAGAAATTCCTTTAAGTGAAAAACCTGAAGTAACTGAAAATGTATTAAATGAAAATTCAAATGAAACTTTTTCTCAAGAAAATCAAGAGGTTGTAAACGATGAGCAAAACAAAAAAACAATGTATGTTGTTGTTATAATTGCTATAATAATAGCTGTACTTGGAATTTCAACAATGATTTTCATTCGAATTAAAAAGCATAAGAAACACGGGAAGCACAAAAGAAATTAATTTTCTTTTGTTACTTTTAAAAGATGTGTGATAGTGTTACTTTTGAAAAACAATTTTAAAACAACTATTTTCCTTTTTGGTTGAAAAACATATATTTCGCAAAATATATAATAGAAAACAATAATCAAGGTTTTGTGCTCGATAAACCTTGAAAAAAAATCATGTTCATTTAAAACAAGTAACAACAAAAACATGTTTTCTCGACGACAACAATGCTTAAAAAGAAATTGGGGTTATGAAAATTATATGGTTGAAAAAAGATGTGCAAAAGAGGCACAAAAAAAGAATATCGTTTTTGGAATGCATTTACTTCATAGTTATCCGGATAAGATTGCGATAACTAATCTGTTTAGCAGAGGATATCCTATACAGTTGAAAGGAGGTTATAAAATATGAAAAAATTATTACTAAGCTTATTAGTGATGTCTGCTTTGATGCTTTCAGTGATTCCAGGAGTTTTTGCTGTTAGTGTTGGCTCAGGAGTTCTTGTTAATATTGTAACAGAAGACTTTGAACCAATAGTATGGCAATGTGATAGCAGAGTTGTATATGATGATGCAACTGAACCAGGAAGAATATCTTATGATGGTGACAAAATGATCGAAAGAATAAACAATTATGCTTTCGAAGGTGAACAAATCAAATGGAAAGTTCTTGTAATGGACAAAAATGGAATTGAAAAAGTTTCTGATGTATATGCTACAGTTGGTGGCGATATAGAAGCAAACTGTCAAAGATTGACTGATACTGGTATGGATGAAACTTGTAATGCAAGAATCCTTGAAGAACATGTTAGCTGGAATTCAGATTTAATGGCTTACTACGAATGTACTTTAACTGTTGAGACTTTCGAGTCAATGCACGGAGAATACGAAATAACTGTAGAAGCTATTGATTTAGATGGATTAACTTCTAATATGGTTGAAATGGAATACTGGTTCCTTAATCCAATAATTGAATTATCAATTGATGGAGATATCAACTTTGATGAAGTAAGACCTGGAACAAGCTCATACTCTGAGAGAGTATTAGTTGGAAACGATGCTGAAGCTGGATCAGGAGTTTTACTTGATATGTTTATATCAGGAACAGACTTTTATGATTCATCAAGTTCAGGAGCTATGTGTGGAGACAGCAATCAGCTTGAATTAGAAAATTTCAGATATTATGCTACAAGTGGTTCTTTCAGCACTCACGACGACTCAAGAAGTGATGTTGAAGGATATGCACCTATAGCTTATGGTGTTGGATTCAACGATCCTAACCCATTCTATAATACAAATGAAATTATTCAATCAAATGCAAAGATAGGCCCATACTATACAGGAAATATCCTAGCACCTGGTGCAGAGATGTCAGTAATCTTTAGACTTAACCTTCCAGAACCATGTAACGGTGATTTCGATACTGGAGCACTTTACTTCTGGGGTGAAGCAATCTAAGTTCACTTTTTTATTTTTTTATTTTTTATTTTATTATATTCAAACCCCCTCAGGGAATGGGGGAATCACGAGCAGAAATGCTCAATCACATAAACAAACAAAAAGAAACAAGAAAAAACAAAATGACAAAAACAAAAAAAACAACGGCATTCATGCTTGGAATATTAGTAATGAGTGTTT
>CAYWFA010000086.1:0-2099 GCA_964457815.1 Candidatus Woesearchaeota archaeon | reverse complement strand
AATCAAATTGTAACTTGTTGGTATCCTGGAATTCATCGACAATGATATACTTATATTTCTTTGAAATCTCTTCTGGACCATAAGCATTGAAAATCTTTAGTACATTAAAATTCAAGTCAGAATAATCTTGATAATTTTTCTCTTTTTTTAATTGATCATACTTCTTCCATGCTTCAATAAAATCTCTGTACTTAACATATTCTTCGTAACTTTTCATAAATTTTACAATCTCTTTTTTCTCTTCTCTTGTGCTGCTTGGATTTAAATGGAGAGTTTTTAATTTAATATCCATTTCTCTTGCATATTCATCAATATCTGCTATTCCTTTAAAGGAGGATTTTAAACTTTCAGTATATTTTTCTATCTGCTCCATTGAAATGCCAAGATCCTTTGCAGTTGAGATGGTTGTTACATATCTATTAGAATCATAAGGTCTAATACCTAGATATTTATGCATTAATACTTTAGCATCATCGGGTTGTAAGACTTCAAAATCAGGATTAATTCCAATTTTGTTACCAATCTCTTTTAGAATATCTGAGCAGAAACCATGAAATGTTCTTATTGTAATATCTGAGGAATTTTTAATTTCCTTACTTACTTCTTCTCTTAAATGATTTGTAGCTTCATTAGAGAAAGTTAAACATAATATTTCTTTAGGCTTGTAGATATTCTCATTAACCATGTGGGCAATTTTCTTGACCATGGCATAGGTTTTACCTGTTCCAGCCCCTGCTTTGATTAAGCATGGACCTTTTGTCTTTTCTATTGCAAGTTGTTTTGGGTCTTTTGTTTGGGGCATTTTTACTAAGATTAATCTTTCTTAATTATATTTATCATGATTTCTTTATTTTTTGTTATGATTGATTTGTCAAGATATTTTTCTTTAAAATCAAATGTTTCTATTCTAGGCTCAGATTCTCTAACATTAAATACTCTATAAATAATATATCTACCTTTTTCATGCTGATCTTCTAGAGCAGCATTAAATTCTGCGGTTGACATAGGAAATGAATAATTGTCTTGAGAAGGAGTTGACTTAACCTCTATTCTTATGGGTTTTATTTCATCATTTAAAAGATCAAATGATTCTATGTCCCAAGGATTACTTGGAATATCTTTGGATATATGTTTAGCTTTTGGAACATACTCCTCAAGGCCAATATCTTTTAATCTTTCTTTTTCTTTTTCAAATGCAACATATTCTCCTCTTTCTCCATCTTCATCTTTATAGGCATTTTTTTCAAGGTAATTTTTGTGCATAATCTTCTTTTTTTCATTTGATTCGCTTGTAAAAGAACTTCTATTATTTTTGAATTCTCCTTCCCCTATTTTTCTAATTGAAGTTTCTTTTATATTTAGAGGTTTTGTAATTTCTTCATAAAGTTGTTTTTTTCTAATTGATTCATTTTTATTTAATTCAGAAAATTCTGGATTATCTTCTTCTTTAATTAAGTCATTATCTCTGTTATTTTTGTTCTCTGATTCTTTTTTATTCTCTCCTTTAACCTCTTCTTTATCTTTTTCAGATATTCCTTCATTATACGTATTTTCTTTATATCCCTCTTGAATTAAAAATGAGTCTAAATTAGAACTTATATCTGTATTAAGTTTTGCTAAACTTCCTTTGATTAGATCTTCTATGGTCCTTCTTATTTCAACAGGTAAATTATTTGTTTTTAATAAAATGTACAATTCATTTCCTAATGAGTTGTATATATCTAAAATATCTCTAGTGATGTAAATCTCAATTTCTTTTTCTAAGTTATTTACATGACTTTGTTTTGTTACTCCAAATAGCTTTTTTTGTTCCAAGAACAATTCTGTTTTAATTGCCTTAACATTATATGTAATTATCCTTTTTTTACGGATGTTTGTTAAATTATTTAAAAAAGGTTTTATATTACTTTTTTCACTGCTTGTTGCATCTTCATTTTCTTTCTCTAAAACTTTTTTAATTGCATCAAATAATGTTAATAGGTTTCTTTCTATATTCTGGAAATTTTCATTAACCTTTTTATTTTCTCCAACATTAAATTTTTCATTGATCTTATCTGTTTCTGCTATAACATTAAATAAGTCTAATAAAGGTCTTAATC
>CAYWFA010000085.1:0-2113 GCA_964457815.1 Candidatus Woesearchaeota archaeon | reverse complement strand
TATTTTTTAATTCAATTGATTTAATATATTTTTTGAGTGTATATCCTTCTTTAGCCATAAGAGAATATTGGGCTAAAGCAATTAAAATTTGAGATTTGGTTGAATCGCATGTTTGGGATAAACCCTCTTCTGAGATATCTTTTTTAGAATCTTTTGAAGATTGTATACAAGGTGTGCAAATACGTTGTGCCCATCAATTATTGGTACATTTAGAATTTCTAATATCTAAAAATTTTTCTATATTCTTATCTATATCTTCTTTAATAATGCCTTTATTTACATCTCCAATTGGAACTCTATTCCCAAATCTTTCACACATATAAAATTCTCCATTTGTATCTACAAAGAGTTTTCTATTTCCAGGATAACAACATCCATTTAATTTTAATTGTGAAGGCATGATCTCTCTACTTCTATATGCAATGTTTCTTAATTTTTGATCAAAAAATCCCCTCAATATTTTTGGATCTTTCCCAGATAATATGCTTTCTAAATAATTAGAAGAAAGATTAAATACAACAGAATTATCGACAGTTTTTAATGGAATAGACAATCCTTTTGGTTCTATTCCGCTTATTCTTGCACCCATTAGTTCTTCATTTTTTTGAAAGAATTCCACAATTTTCAATAAATCATTTGGATCGTTGTAAGTTATATTATATGAAAAATGACTTTTTGAATATTCTAAAGAAAAATCTTTAAATTTTTTTAAATTTTCAATTATTTTATCATAAGTAGGCTTTCCATTCTTAAACATTCTATATTTATCATGTACCTCTTTTGGGCCATCTAAACTTATAGAAACATAAATTTCATTATTGATTATATCATTAAGATACTTATCAACTTCACAAAAATTACTTGTCATAGAAAATGCAAACTCTTTCTCTGGAAAGCCATTTTTTGTATAATTTATTACTTCTTTTATCAATTTCATATTTTTCGTGGGTTCTCCACCATAAAAAGAAATAAGAGCAGGATCCTTTGAACGAGGAATAAATAGGTTAAGTGCTTTTTTTGCTGTTTCTAGAGTCATATTTGTGTTATTTGCAAGACGTTCATTTTCATACTTCCCAGAATAAATACAATAAGAACAAGAAAGATTACAATTTTCAGTTACATTTAATATAATGTTTTCAAGTTTTTCCCCTTCTTTTTGTAATAAAGAAGTTGATTCAAAAGGAGGGTTGTAAACCACAGAATCAATTCTTTCCTGTAATTTATTTAATTCTTCTCCCCCAGAATGGATAGTATTTGCTAATTTCTCATATAAAACATTATTCTCTGCTGTTTCAAGCAAAACACTGTTTCTTCCTTCTTTCACCTTTCTAATAAAGAACGGCTTTGGATTCATATATATTGCAACAATAAAAACTTTATAAGTTTATCTATTTGTTACTATTTTATAATTAATACTTTATTCTTTTTATTGTTTTTATTATTTTTATTTTTTTAATGCTCCTCTTCTTAGCAAGAAGGCGGTGAAGTTTCTGCATACGAAGTATGGGAAGAAAGAAGTTCTGAAGAAATAGTTTTTTATACTTCTTATCATATAATTCTATATGGGTGAACACCATAAAAAAGAGAGAATGGATTGGGAATGTGAATATTGCAGTAAAAAATTCAAAACAACTGAAGAATGCGATGAACACGAATTAAATTGTAAATATAGACCCCTTAGAATTAAAGGAGCTGTTAAAACTAAATTTGGAATCTTGGAAGGAATTGAATTTGGTATTGGTTTTGGATTAGGAATCATAATTCTAGGATTATTAATCTTTATTGCTAAACTTTTGTTAGGAATTGGTGTGATTAGTGCCATTAAATCTGCTTTTGGATAAAGCAACCTGTAATTTAATTAAATATTTATACAATAGAATGAAAAAGAAAACCAAAACAAAAAAAGAATCAAAAGAAAAAATAAAGTTAGATAAATTTGGATTTCCAAAGTTACCTAGGATGCCTACGCCTCCGAAGTATGAAGGGGATTGAAGGTTGAGAGGAGAGGTTTTAGAATTAATACTTATACTTGCCATGTAACTTAGAATGATAACTTCTGCTGGTAACCCTTAAATTTTCCTTTCTGAAGTTTGTCTTATCTCCGTCTTTATGA
>CAYWFA010000084.1:0-2139 GCA_964457815.1 Candidatus Woesearchaeota archaeon | reverse complement strand
TATCTAAGGAAATCAAATACTGCAGAGTTGAGAACTTGTTGAACCCCTGTTCCAAATTCAAATTTATCTAAAACATTCTTTTTTATTTTCTCAAGTGCTTCTTTCTGTTTTTCATTTAATTCTTTTAAAATTTTAAAATCTCTTTCACCAGGGATATATTCTATCATACCTGCTTTAGCTGCTTGTCTTAATGCTAATTCAGAATCAGCACTACAAGGTACAACCAAATACTCTTTGTATTGCTCTTTTATTGTTTTGTAATTTTTCTCTCCATTTTCCATATCTACTTTGTTGGCAGCAATAATCATTGGTTTGCTTTCTTTTCTTAGTTCTGCTGCAAATTTCAAAGTTTGTTGTTCACTCCAAGTTGTAGGTTTTTCAGGAAGATTCATTTTCAACAAAACATCTTTTACATGATCTTCTTTAACTTTCAATCCAGAAAATTGCTTTGCAACAGCTTCAGAGAATTTAGCTTTAGACATTTCAGTTGTTCTTGCAAAAGTTTTCCATACTTTCATTAGTATGTTACAAAACCATTTGTTTAACTCATCTTCCAGCAATTCGATATCATTTAAAGGATTATAGCTTGCATCCGGAACTGGTTTTCCCTCAGCGTCGGTTGTTCCTGAAACATCAACAATATGAACAAAAACATCTGCTCCCCTTAAATCATCTAAAAATTGATTTCCTAATCCTTTACCTTCACTTGCACCTTTAACAAGCCCAGCAACATCCATTAAATCAATTGGAACAAATCTTTTATGGTTTATACAAAATCCATGGTTTGGATTACATTGGGTATTGAATTCTTTGTCAAGACACTCAACTTTAACATATCCAACTCCGTGATTTGCTTTTATTGTTGTAAAAGGATAGGACGCAATTTCAACTTCTGCAAGAGTCGCTGCTTTGAAAAAAGTACTTTTTCCAACCGAAGGTTTTCCTACTAATCCTATTAACATTTTAACTATTTAATCTTTTAAATTTAATAGACCCATTTATTTATTAATTTAATTTTTTTATAGCTTAAAAGATTATGTATTTTAAACAAATATTTTTATCCATTTATATAAGTGTTTCCTATTTCAGTAATATTAAATATACTATATTCATTAAATCCATAAGTTGTCTGACTTGAAAACAAATTATTTTGTAAAATTGTGTTTGAGCCAAGATTAAGATAAAGTCCGTATGAATTAACACTCTTAAATTCATTGTTTGTTATATTTTCGTTTTCTGTTCTGTAAAGATATGCTGCAGAACCTTGAATCGAATTAAACTTGTTGTTTATAAATGTGTTATTACTTGGAGGATAACCTTCATTTATTTGAGTGTAAAAGGCTTGATAATATCCAGATACATTGTTATTTTTGTATAAATTAATTTCAGAACAAAGGGTGTAGATTCCCAATCCAGAAACATTGATAACATTGTTTTCAATAATCCCTGCATCTGCATGGTCAAGATAAATTGCTGAGTCTGTTTCTCCTCCAGTTAAATAACTTCCATCTTTAATCACACAATTTTTTATGTTGAAATAATCTCCTCTATAAGTTCTGAATGCATTATTGTATATTGCATGATCATCTTCTCCTCCTGCAGTAGAGTAAGTTATACTATGTCCTTGGCAATCCAAAGTTATTCCACTTTCATCAAAGATCATGCATGTTCCAGGAGAACTTACATCTTTTGTTAATTTATAAGTTGTACCTGCAGATTCAAGCGTTTGACATGAATCGATTAAAACCTCCTCTCCTAAATAATCCAAATAAATCATTTCTAAAAGAAGATTAATACGCTGAGCGTATTTAGAATTTTCAGGAACCATTGTAAGCGCTTCATTTATCATTTCTCTTATTGTGCTTAAAAAAACAGGGTTATTTAACTCCTGATAATTTGATTGAGAGTATTCTATAAGCTCTTTCATTTTTGAACTTGCGGCTCCATAATACAATCCATAATACTCTTCCATTAAATCATCCACATTTTCATTTACATTCCAATATAAACGAGAAGTTATATACACATTAAGAGAGGTTGATGCGAATGCATCCCATTCCAAAGCCCATTCTTGAGTAGGATAGTCATAAGGAGGCCATCCAGATAAAGTATTTATTTCTATGAATTCTCCTTGAGATT
>CAYWFA010000083.1:0-2249 GCA_964457815.1 Candidatus Woesearchaeota archaeon | reverse complement strand
TTTAGATAAATTTGAATTTGGAACAGGGGTTCAACAAGTTCTCAACTCTGCAGTTTTTGATTTCCTTAGATATATTGCAATATTCCCTGCTTCTGCAAACAAACTTGGAGACAGCAAAGGAAACATATTACCTGATTGCTTTTTGATGCCTCCAGGAACAACTGCCTTAGATTTCGCTTATCATCTTCATACTGATTTTGGTAAAAATTTCATTAAAGCTATTGATGCACGTTCCAAAATGGCTTGGGGAAAAGAACACAAATTAAAACATAGAGATGGTTTAGAAATTGTAACAAGGTAAAATAAAAAAGCTAAAAAGATAGAAAAATTAAATGAAAATATCTGTTAAACTTCACCCAAATTCTTCTCAAGAAAAGATAGTTGAAATTGAAAAAAATAAGAAATATGAGGTTTGGATAAAAGAAAAACCAATTGATGGAAAAGCCAATGAAGAATTGATTAAGATGTTAAAAAAATATTTAAAGAAAGATATAAAAATGACTTCTGGTTTCTCTTCGAGAAATAAAATTCTCGAGGTAAAAAATGAAATATGAAGAGGCTCCGGATTTACAAATAATTGCAGAAGACATTTCTAAAAATCTTTTTCCACATATAATCATGGAAAGAGTGAAATGTTATAGAAGCTATGGAAGTTCTACAAGAGGAACAATTGCAAGGTGCCATGCTCTCGGTAAATTAATGCAAAAGGCTATTGGTGTTAAAGCGTATTATGCCCTTGAATTCTTATCTGCAAGATTTGATAAGCTTAGCAAAGAAGATCAAATGAAAACAATAATTCATGAATTAATGCATATTCCTCAAACATTTGGAGGAGGATTCAGACATCATGATCATGTAACAGAAAAGAATGTTAATTTGATGTATAAAACTTATATTTCAAAAAAAGAAGGCAAAGAAACATTTGAAAAGAAAAGCGAATGGTTTAGTTGAGCTTAAGGTTAAGATTATAAAAGCTGTTTAATTGATAATAAAATGCAGGTGATAATAAAAGATAAGCTTAAGAGAATAAAAATCAAAGATGTGAAGAAATTATCTGAGTTTGGAAAAGCGATAGGTTTGATGTTCCATTCTCGTGAAAATTGTCCTGCAATGCTTTTTGAATTTTCAAAACCTACCAAAATGAGAATTCATTCTTTTTTTGTTTTCTTTAAGTTTGGAGCAATATGGTTGGACAATAAAAATAAAATAATTGAAAAGAAGATAGTTAATCCATTTTTACCGTCGATAGTTCCAAAAAAAGCCTTTTACAAGCTTGTTGAAATACCTTTAAATAAAAAATACAAAAAAGAAATAGAAATTTTATTTAAAAACCGTAACTATTATTAGATGATTATTTCTCGTCGAGGAAAGATTTAAAAAGAATATCCACTACAATAAATCATATTCAAACAAAAGGAGGTTAAAAAATGGGAACAGTTTTGGTTAAGAATGTTGTTAAGAGAAAGCCAGGATATCTTTACTATGTAGACGGAAAGGGAAACGTATGTGAAGCTAAAATGGCAAGAGGCGGAAAGAAAAAGAAAAAAGCCGCTAAAAAACCAGTTAAGAAGAAAGTTGTTAAAAAGAAAAAGAAGTAAATCTTCTTTTTTGATTTATTTTTATTTTTAATTAATTTTATATACTAATTCTATCTTTTTTTTTCATGAGTGTTATACTTGGAATTGAATCCACAGCACATACCCTTGGAATAGGAGTTGTTGAGAATGGAAAAGTTTTAGCGAATGTTCGTGATATGTATACAACAGAAAAGGGTGGAATAATTCCTTCTGAAAGTGCAAAGCATCATGAACAAGTTTTTCAAGAAATTTACATGAAAGCTCTTGAAACAGCAAATATAAAAGAACAAGATGTAGATGCTATAGCTTTTTCTCAGGGACCGGGTTTAGCCCCTTGTCTTCTTGTTGGGATGAGAAAAGCAAAAGAACTTTCATTGAAATTAAACAAACCTATTGTGGGAGTTAATCATTGTGTTTCTCATCTTGAAATAGGAAAAATAACTGGTGCTGAAGATCCTGTTATGCTTTATGCTTCTGGAGCAAACACTCAAGTAATTGCATACGCCTCTGGAAAATACAGAGTTTTTGGCGAGACCTTGGATATTGGTGTTGGAAATTTCATTGATAATTTTGCAAGATATTCTGGAATAGGATTTCCTGGAGGACCTGTAGTTGAGAAATTAGCTAAACAAGGAAAAAATTACATTGAATTGCCTTACAAAGTTAAAGGAA
>CAYWFA010000082.1:0-2366 GCA_964457815.1 Candidatus Woesearchaeota archaeon | reverse complement strand
ATTATTGTCCTTATGGAGCTCAGTGTGGAGTTAATGGGTGTGGAATGCAATGTGGAAGTGGATGTTCCTTTGGATATTTATGTTTGAATTATAAATGCATAAGACAAACAACTTCATCTGGGGGTGGAGGAAGTTCTAGTGGAGGAGGAAGTTCTGATAGCAGTGATGATGAAAGTGATGAAGATGAAGATAATCAACAAAATGAAACAATTTGTAATTCCACAACATGTTTGGAGTTAGGTAGAACTTGTGGAACAGTCTCTGATGGATGTTAGCAAGAATGGCTGGATGGGATGGAACTGCAGGTGATGCTTGTCCTTAAGAATACAGATAATTATCAGATAATAATAAAAATATATTTAAAGCTTCAATCAATTAATAATTTAAAATGGGTTTTATGTCTGAAAAAAAAGGATTATCAAGAGTTGCAGTTAATTTGTTGCTTGGTACTTTTATTTTGATCGTGATTGTTGTTATCTTTCTTGTAGTAAAAGGTGAAACGAATAGTGAAGAACAAGGAATTTTCAATAATTCAGAAAATCCACAAAATCAAAACAACAATCTTTTTGCAGGTAAAACAGGAGCAATAATTGCGGACCATAATGCTGCACAAGATTTTGATATTATTCCTGAATGTTGGATTCAAGAAGCAAAAAAACAAATAAGTGTTGCTTATCAACATACTTCACACGGTTCACAAATATCTTCAGGTATAGCGTATCTTGAAAATCATGTTGATGGTTCACTTTATGCATTTGGAGGTTCCAAGGAAAATGAATTGTATTTTGCAGATTATGCTATGGGGGGAGGAGATTTAGGAGGAGATTGGGCACCACCTACTAAAGATTATTTAAACAAAAATCCCGCTACAAACACAATTATGTGGTCTTGGTGTGGACAAGTCAGTGGTTATACAACTTATAATTCTATGAGTGGACATTATCTTGCTCCTGCAGAAGAGATAGTTGAAGATTACAACATAAATTTTATTTATATGACTGGGCATCTTGAAGGAACGGGCCCTGATGGAAGTGCTTATACTGCAAACAACATTATAAGAGAACATGTTGAAGATGTTGAAGGAATATTATTTGATTTTGCAGACATAGAAAGTTATGACCCAGATGGAAAGTATTATCCTGATGGAAGTGATGCTTGTGAATGGT
Organism: Candidatus Woesearchaeota archaeon; assembly: GCA_964457815.1. Classification (GTDB taxonomy): domain Archaea; phylum Nanobdellota; class Nanobdellia; order Pacearchaeales; family GW2011-AR1; genus MWBV01. The sequence goes on along the minus strand of CAYWFA010000082.1, from coordinate 1,200 downwards.
GTACTGATTGGTGCAAAAAACATCCTGAAGATTGCAAGAATTTGCCTTCCTGTGCACATTCTCATGGATTTAATTGCATTCAAAAAGGAAAAGCATTCTGGTGGATGATGGCAAGAATGGCTGGTTGGGATGGAACTGCTTCTGATAAATGTCCTTAAATAAAATTATTTAAATCAACTTCTCTTGAATTAAATAGATTAATCAAAAAAGATGGATGATAAAGGAATGTCTAGAAGTATGAGAAGTATGTGGATATTAATTGTAATTGCAATAAGTTTGATTATCTTGGGGTTGTTGATTGTTTTTGTTTTTAATTCAAGTTCAGAAGCAGATAGTTTAAGTAAACTTGGTGCGGATTTCAGCATAGTAAATGTACAAAAAATAAATTATGAAGATATTAATGTTACATTGAAAAAAACTTCCTATGAAGAAGACATTCAAGGGATTAAAATTATTTTTTATGATTTCAATGAAAGTGAAATAAAAGTTTATGAGATTAGTATTGATAAACTAAATGAAGAAGGTTTGAGAATACCTGTTTACATTGAAAATACTTCAAGAGTGAAAAAAGTTTCAGTTTACTCTTACAAGAAATCTAAATCAAACGATGAACTTATTCAAAAGTTTCAAGATGTATACAAAATACAGTTTAATGGAACAGTTTTTTCTCCTATACAAGATGAAACAGGATATTCAAGAGAAAAAATCTTGAATTGCACTTATGCTTCAGACTGTAAAGACAATAATCCTTGTACTATTGGTTCATGTTCAAATGGTTTATGTTCTTATCCTGTAATACCTGGTTGTGAATTCTGTGGTTCAAATCAAGATTGTGAAGACAACAATTCTTGTACAAATAATTTGTGTGATAATAGAAAATGCAAGTACACATTAATAGAAGGATGTGAACAATGCACTTCAAACGCAGAGTGTGATGATGAAAATCCATGCACTGAAGATAATTGTATTAATAAAAGATGTGAACATGTCAATATAACTGGATGTGAATCTTGTTCTTTGAAATCAGATTGTGAGGATGATAATCCATGCACTGAAGACATCTGTTCCAATAAAAAATGTACATATCTTTCTATACCCGGATGTGTTTCATGTACTCAGAATTCAGAATGTGGACAAGGAAAAGTATGTGTTGGAAGAATATGTGTTTTATCGGAAATGAATTCCTCAAATGAAACAGCA
>CAYWFA010000081.1:0-2371 GCA_964457815.1 Candidatus Woesearchaeota archaeon | reverse complement strand
ACTTCTTATTTTCATTATTGCAATCATCTTTCTGCTTCTCAACCACAAATGTCTTCTATCCCCTAATAGCTCTTCATTCAAATCTTTATTTATTGGAAAATCTTCTGCAATCTGTACGATATTTATTTTATTAACTTGAATTTCAAAACCAGTTGGAGCCCTTTTATCTTCTTTTACAGTCCCCTCAAGCTCAAGTGAACTTTCAATCTTTATTTTATCTATATCCGCCCACTGCTTTTCAAAATTCTTTCTTTCAAGAACACATTGAATTATATTGGAACTATCCCTAAGAACAACAAACTTCATGGCATTGCTTCCTCTTTCCCTATGAACCCATCCTCGCACTGCTACTTCTCCTTTCTTCTTTTCAATTGCTTCTTGAATTGAAATAAATTTGCAAATTTTATGTGCTGTCATTGTGTTTTATATGAACAAGGGTTTAATAAATTTTAGCTTAATCTAAATTCAAACTTATTTTTAACGCTTTATTAACTCGCTCTATTAAAAAGTTATCAAGAGAAGAAATTTTCTTAACTAATCTTGATTTGTCAATTGTTCTAATTTGATTAAGAAGTATGGTTGAATCTTTATCTAAACCAGATTCTTTTTTAAACAAAAAGACATTTGTTGGAAACTCTTTTGTATAAATCTTTGAAGTAATAGGTGCAATAATTGTTAGAGGACTAAAATGATTAGAAATATCATTCTGAATTACAAGTGCAGGTCTTATTCCTCCTTGTTCATGCCCTTTTACTGGTTCTAAATTTATCAGAAAAATATCTCCTCTAAGTATTTTTTTAACTACCATTTCCAATCAAGAGAGGTATCTGTTCTCTCCCATTCTTTATTAATTTTCAAACTCTCTTCAGCCATTACTTTGCATTCTTCAATTAAAAGTTCTCTATTTCTTCTTTTTGATTCTTCAGAAAATTTCATAAGTCCTAAGATAACTTGTTCATAAGTCTCTTTTTCATTTTTCAATTTATCTAATTCTTTTTTAACTCCTTCATCAAGCTGAATAGTTGTAACCATCATACTATAGAATAACTATAGTTTATAAAATTTTCTGTTTAGAGATTTATTTCGCCAATATTTATATACACCTTATTCAACCCATTTTAATGGTAATCAAAGAAACTTTCACAATAACTCACAAAGACAAATCAACAAATGCAAGAATAGGAATTCTCGAAACAAAAAAACAAAAAGTTGAAACTCCATTTTTCATGCCAGTTGCAACACGTGGAAGTGTTAAAACCCTGGACTCTCAAGAATTAGAAAAAATGAAAGTTCCTGCTGTAATTTCAAATGCTCTAATCTTATATTTAAGAGAAGGTTCAATAATCACAAACAAATTAGGAGGAATTGGTAAATTCATGAATTACAAAGGAATTAATTTTACAGATTCTGGAGGTTTTCAGATGTATACCCCAACCATTTATATAAAATCCAACGAAGAAGGGGTGCAATTCAAAAACCCTCTTAACGGAGAAAAAATATTCATGACTCCTGAAAAAAACATGAAAATTCAATTAGACATAAGAAGTGAAGTTGCAATGTGTTTGGATTCGATGCCAATGTACACTCATTCTAAATCGCAAATACAAGACTCAGTTAAAAAAACAACTGTCTGGGCAAAAAGATGCAAAGCACATCACGGCACCCTACAAAAAAATCTTCCAAAAAATAAACGTCAACTCCTCTTCGGAATAATTCAAGGAGGAAAATATGAAGACCTTAGAGAAACCTCAACAAAAGAATTGAGGGATTTAGATTTTGATGGATATTCAATTGGAGGATTTGGATTAGGAGAAACAATAGAAGAAGAGTTTAATATAGTGAAACAAATAAAACAAATCTTGCCAGAAAACAAACCAATCTACTTAATGGGTATTGGAAATCCAATTGAAATCTTAAAAGGAATTGAATTAGGTGTTGATATTTTTGATTCCAGAATGCCAACTCAAAATGCAAGAAGAGGCTCTTTATTCACCTCAGAAGGAAAATTAAGAATTTTAAAAGAAGATTGTAAATTCAGCCATGAACCAATAGACAAAAATTGCAATTGTTTTGTTTGTAAAAATTACAGCAGAGCATTCATAAGATATCTAATAATAAACGATGAGTTAACAGGAAAAAAACTTGCAACTTATCATAATATTTACTATTTAACAAAATTAATTGAAACAGCAAAAGAAAAAATACGCCAAGGAAAATTTAAAGAATTTCAAAAACAAGTTGAAGAAAAGTATAAAGAAAAATAAATTAAAATATAATCAAGGAGTTAATCTATTTCTATCTCTTGGAAACATTGTAGCTTCCTTAACATTATCCAACCCACAAATAATCTGAGTTATTCTTTCCAAACCAA
>CAYWFA010000080.1:0-2429 GCA_964457815.1 Candidatus Woesearchaeota archaeon | reverse complement strand
TACGTATCTTTCTATACCCGGATGTGTTTCGTGTGTTCAAAGTTCTGAATGTGGACAAGGAAAAGTTTGTGTTGGAAGAATATGTGTTTTATCGGAAATGAATTCCTCAAATGAAACAGCATAATATCAATAAGATTAATTTGTTTTAAGAAGCAATCTCATTAAACTTATTATAACTCCTACGATGGTTGTTGCAATTACAATCCATCCAAATATAATCATAACTATTGGAGGAATGAATCTTATTGTTAAAACTCCATCAATCATCCCGAATGCAACAGCTAAAGAAACGACTACTCCTGTTAACCAGCCTATAAAACCTAGAAATTTTGTGAAGAAACTATTTTTTGCCATCTTTTAAATTAATTACATCTTCTCCAAAGGTTCTATTCCCATTAGATTTAAAGATTTTCCTAATATTTGTTTGAACGAAGCAACTAAAGCTATTCTGAAATCTTCTTTGTCTGAACCTATTACGGGACAAGAATGATAAAATTCATTGAATAATTTTGTAAGTTGATAAGAGTAGTTTGCAATCAAAGAAGGATTTAATTCATCGAATGCTCTTTGAACTATTATTCTGAAATATTCCATTTTTTTAACAAGTGCTACTTCTGGTTCTTCTATTTCTTTTAACTCTTTGATTGAAGAGGGGATTTTATTTTCGAGTTTAGAAAGTATGCTGGAAGCTCTTGCATAACCATACAATAAATAAGGGCCTGTTTCTCCTTCAAAATCAATTGATTCTTTTGGATTGAAAATCATATCTTTTTTGGTATCTACTCTTAAAAGGAAATATTTTATTGCTGCAAGGGCTATTTTAAGACTTTTATCTTCTAATTCTTTTTTTGAAAGTTTATCTCTTGATTTCAATTCTTTTTTTACAAGGGTTTGCAATTCTTTGATTAAATCGTCTGCATCAACTACTGTTCCTTCTCTGGACTTCATTCTTCCTTCTGGAAGATTAACCATCCCATAAGAAAGATGTTTTAATCCGTTTAAATCAAAACCTAATTTTTTCAAGAGTGTAAATAAAACCTGAAAGTGATAATTCTGTTCGTTTGCTACAACATAAATTGATTTGTTGACTTTGTATGCTTTTTGTTTTAATTTTGCAAGATATAAATCCTGAGTCATGTAAATTGAAGTTCCATCTGGCCTTAAAAGAACTTTTTCCCCCAATCCTTCTTTTTTTAAATCTGCAACAACTAAACCATCTTGTTTTTTAATGAAAACTCCGTCTTTAATTCCTTGATTAACTATTTCTTTTCCACTTTTGTAAATTTCGCTTTCAAAAAATTCAACATCGTGCTTTATTCCAAAATTAAAGTAAGTTTCTTTGAATCCATCTAAAGCCCATTTATTCATTTTTTTCCAAAGAGCAATAACTTTTTTGTTGCCTTCTTCCCAGTGTTGTAATAATCTATGAGATTCAATTTCAAGTTTTGGATTTTGTTTGGATTTTTTATTGAACATAACATAAAAGTCTCCAACAAAATGGTCTGACTTTTGTTTCTTTGGATTTGGTTTTCTGTTTTTACCATATAATTCATAGGCTGCCATTGATTTGCATATATGGATTCCTCTGTCATTGTTTAAATTTGCACGAATTACTTTTTCTCCTGCAAATTCAGAAAGTCTTGAAAAACTTTCTCCTATTGCCATGTTTCTTAAATGTCCTAGGTGAAGAGGCTTATTGGTGTTTGGGGAAGGGAATTCAACCATTGTTGTTTTGTTTTTCAAATCGGAATTGAATTTTCCATAAGAGTCTTTCAAAGAAAGAATTTCATTTATTATGTTTAGTGCTACTTTTTTTCTGTTTAAAAAGAAATTTATATATGGGCCCTGGGTTTGTATTTCATCGAATCCTTCCGGTATTTGTTTTATGTTTGCTCTGATATTAAGTGCTATTTCATTTGGAGGAGAATTCAATTTAGAAGCTAAATAAAAACAAGGAAAAGCGTAATCTCCCATGTCCACGGAAGGAGGAATTTCAATTAGATTTTCTACTTCTTGTTTTTTCATAGAAAAACCTTGTTTTTTAATTAAAGGTACAAGTATTTCTGATATCACGTCTTTCATATTTTATAATTGGAAATGTAAATTAATAAATGTTTTTAAATCCTGAATTGTTGTATTATAGATGCAGAAAAGAGGGGAATTGCCAAGATTGGCTGTTAATTTGCTTATTGGAAGTTTAATTTTAATTTTAGCTGTAATTATTTGGATTATTTTAAGAGGAGGAACCAATAATCAAGAAATTTATGATGATGAAAACATTGATTTGAAAATTTCTCAAGTTAAAAAAATTGATGACAATACTTTAGATGTAACCTTGAAAAGAAATGTTGGTGAAGGAGAATTTATAGGGCTGAGTTTTCAAGTTAGTGATGGTGCAACAACCGAGATAATAAGAGTTAATAGTTCAA
>CAYWFA010000079.1:0-2463 GCA_964457815.1 Candidatus Woesearchaeota archaeon | reverse complement strand
GCCAAAGGAAACGGTCAGTCAATGACAATAAAGTTTATTGACAGAAACTGCGCCTCATATTCTCTTGAATCAAAAAAGTTTTTATCTGCAAATTTCAGCAAAAACAGTACAATTCCATATATTCCTGTTGGAGTTGTAAAAATATCTGAAGAAGATCCTGAAAATGTTCTTTTTCTAAAAGCAGAGGCTGAACCTCTCTTTAAAAAAGGAAAATTAAACCATCTTTTCATAATTTCAGGAGAAGGTTTTACAAATGAGAAAGTTCCCTTCTAGGTTTATTGTAAAAACCATAGCTCTGTTCACAATATTTGCTTTCTTATTAAACAGTTTCAACATAAATATCTTTATGTTTCCTGTCTTTTCCTTTTTATTTACAGTTGCAGCTTTTGAAAAAAAGATTTTCACCAGAATTTTAATTATAGTCCTCTCACTTTTAATATTTATTCAGGTTGGCTCGACACTTCCTTTTATTTTTTTATTAAAAAGTTTTGAAAAAAGAAAGGCTATTCTGGGCCCATATAGGGGAGATAAAATAAAAAACGGTCAACTTGAAAATTGTCTTTTGTCTAAAGAAACTTGTATTGAATTAGCGGGATTGAATATCAAAATAGAAGAAACTTCAAAAGAATTAATCGAAAGATGGTGTGAATTGGAAACTATGAGTAATGCGGTTAAGGAAAAAGAATTAACTGAAAAATACCACAAAGCCACTCAGCCTTCTAAAGAATAATTAAACCGGAAATCCAGGCAATGAAAAGACCTAACAAGATTCCTCCTGTTATGAAAGGCATTGCAGGGTAAAACTTCTTTTTTTCTGCAAAGAATAAAAGGTAACTAAGCCCTAAAGTTGCTCCTGCTATCGCCAATAATGCTGGGGCAAACCCAAATTGCCTTAAAACAACCCCAGAAGTTATTATAGGGAAAACAACATCCCCTCCTCCTAAAATGGCCATATTTACACGTATTTTTTTGTTGTTTGATTTTGAGTTAGGATCTTTTTTTAGTTCCATTCTTGTCTTTTTTGAAATGTAAGGTACAAAGAATCCCGAGAAAACTTTTAATTCGTTTATTTGGTATTTGGCCATTTTTTGCATCACTCCTGAATGCCAAACAGCCCACATATCATAAAGTGAAATCAAAAACAAGATGATTATAACTGTCCAAAAATTTAAAAGAGGAACAAAAACAGATGCAATCGCAGGATAAACCACCAATTCTGTTAAATTATGAATTAAAAAATCTCTTTTGAAAATTTTTATGATGGCCAGAGGCAAAGCAAAAATTAAAGCAAAAAATGGAAAATATTGTTCATTTGGAAAGAAAGTGTTGAAAAATATTCCTATTGCTATAAGTATAACTGCAAAAAACCATAATTTAAGAACAAAATTAAGATTGAATTTCGTTAAAAGAATCAAAAGAACTATTGCAAAAACAAAAGCAATTATTATTGAAGGTAAAAACGAAGTGTAAAAATCCAATTCTTTTTCAGCCTCAGGAGTTTCCATTCCGTAAGGAAGTTGATTGTCTTGGATACAATAATGATTTACAACATACAACCCAATAAACTGGGTTACTACAAACATAATCAATAAAATTAGTGTTACTTTAAGGTTGTGTTTCATGGATTATAGAGGATATCAGGGTTTTTAAAGTTTAAAAAATTCACTTAAAAAACACTTTACTTTTTGTTTGTCTTGAATTGTTTAATGGATTTTTCCAAATCGCTGCCTACTTTTTCCCAATCTTTTTTTATTGCAAGATAATCTTGTTGTTCAGGTGTTAATCGATTGTCCATCCAAGAAGGCAATCTAGGAGAATAATTTCCAAAAGGATTGATTTGTGATAATCCTTTGAAAAAGCTAGATTGTTTTTCAAAATATTCTCTTATTCTTGAAACCATTTCATTTTTAAGAATGTTTAATTTATAAGAATTTATATTTTTGAATTAATTTATCTTAACCTAACAACTTCTAAATTTCTAGGAACGCTTGTTTCAACTCTGTTAAGTTTATACAAAGAGGAAGCTAAATCCAAAGACTTTGAAACTTCTCCATGATTAATGAAAATTCTTTTTGGTTTTGGATACATATTGTTGAAAAATGCAATAAGTTCATTTCTTCCAGAATGAGGAGATAAACCATTCAGCAATTCAACTCTTAAATTAACTTTTATTTCTTGCATTCCTCTTTCTCCTTCTATCTGAACAACTTTTTCTCCATCTTGTAATTTTCTTCCAAGAGAACCTGGGCCTTGATAAGAACTTAAAATTACAAGGTTGTCAGGATTATCCGCAAAATACCTGAAATATTCAACAGAAGCTCCCCCAACCAACATTCCAGAAGTTGCAATAACTATACAAGGGCCTCCTTCTATTACTTGTTTTCTTTCTTGGGGGGAAGCAACCCTTACAAAAACGTCTGAAACAAAAGGATTTTTATCTTGAAAAATTGAAGAACGAATATT
>CAYWFA010000078.1:1361-2517 GCA_964457815.1 Candidatus Woesearchaeota archaeon | reverse complement strand
GCTTCCTTAACATTATCCAACCCACAAATAATCTGAGTTATTCTTTCCAAACCAATTGACCATCCAGAATGAGGAGGAGCTCCAAATCTGAAACTATCCACATAAGATCTGAAATTATCCGGGTTAAGTCCTTTAGCTTTTAATCTTGCAATCAACAAATCAGGTAGATGTATTCTTTGTCCTCCAGAAGAAATTTCCAATCCTCCGTAAAGTGCATCGAATCCTTCACTTAATTTTGCATCTTTCTTTTCATCTTTTGTCATAATATAAAATGGTTTAATTGAAGTTGGCCAAGAATGAGTAAATACTAAATCTCCTGGATACATTTCACATAATTTTCTTTCTTCTTCCGGTGTAAAATCCTCTCCTATTTTCCCTCCAACTTTTTTAAGTGCCTCTTCATAACTTAAATAAATTCCTTTAGGAACCTTCAAATTCTTAACTCCCAAAATTTCAAGCTCTTTCTTGCACTTTTCCAAAACCTGTTTAACGATAAACTTTACAACTTCTTCAAGTTCTTTCATAATGCTCATTTGATTTGTAAATGCACACTCAATATCCATTTGCCTTATTTCATTAATATGTCTAGTAGTGTTATGCTTTTCAGCTCTCCATACAGGAGTTATAGTAAATGTGTCTCCAAGAGAACATGCAAGCATTTGTTTATACAATTGAGGAGATTGCGCCAAATATGCCTTTTGCTCAAAATACTGCACAGAAAACAATTCTGTTCCTCCTTCTGAAGATGCACTTATTACGCAAGGAGGTTGTATCTCAATATAACCCTTATTATAGAAATGTTCTCTGAATGCATTTGCAATCACTGTTTGAACTTCAAAAATTGCCTGTATCTTAGGTTTTCTTATATCTAAAAACCTATTATCTAATCTAGTAGAAAATTCAGTTGTAGTTGTTTTTTCATTAACATGAATAGGTAATTTCTCAGCCTTACTTATAACTTCTAAGCTTTCAACATCAACTTCAACATCATCTCTTGAAAATTCTGCTTTAACTTTAGCAGCCTTTGTTTTTCCTTTTATTTCAACTGCACTTTCAAGACTTAAATCAGACAATTTTTCCAATTCCTTGCCTTGAACAACACACTGAACAATACCTGTTTTATCTCTAAGCAAAACAAAACCAAGTTTAGCAAGAA
>CAYWFA010000078.1:0-1261 GCA_964457815.1 Candidatus Woesearchaeota archaeon | reverse complement strand
GCTTCTTTACCATCAACCTTTCCTTTAAACTTCGCCATAACCAAGCCCATATATGCATTTGCATTTAATCCGGGTTTTTCTTTAATCAATTTCAAAATTTCTCCTTCAATCTCAGAAGAATCTGCTTTTTCTATCTTTATTGCTTCATTAAAACTCTTACCTTTAACTAGATTAATTAAAATTTCTTTAACATCTCCTTCAGTTATTTTCTTTTTATTCAATAATCTTAAAATATCACTATAATACTCAAGAACTTGTTCTTCAATTTCTTCCAAACTCTTTTCAGTCTTAGAAGAAATCTCTTTCGGAAACAAAACAATCATCTTTGCTATAAAATTAATATTATCATAAATACCTGCAAGAGCTTTTAATTCATCAATTTTATCTCCACTTAAAATTAATTTAACCATCTCTTCACTTAATCCTTTTTCTTTAAGTTCTCCAGCACTCTCACTTCTTAACTTAGGGAGACTCTTTTTTAAATCATCAATAAATGATTTAGATAATTTAAGCAAAGGCAAATCAGTTTCAGGATACATTCTGTCTGCACCTGGCATGGGTCTTAAAAATTCTGAACTCGAATCGGGCAAAGCATTTCTAACTTCTGCTGAAGTTGGAGTTCCTTCATCATAAAGTTCTTTCTGTCTTGAAACTTCATTTTCAATTGTTTTAATGAAAGTTCTCATATCCTGAACTCCTTTCATTTCAATTCTATTCCCATTTAAAATAGAAATATTAACATCCTGTCTTATAGTCCCAATTCCTCTCTTAACCTTACAACTTCTTAAAACATCTCCAATATGCAAAGCAACTTCCTTAGCTTGTTCTGCAGATTTAATATCTGGAGCAGTTGCAATTTCAATTAAAGGAATTCCGAGTCTATCTAAATTCCAATAAATCTTGTCTCCTTCCACCTTCACCTTTCTTGCAGCATCTTCTTCTAGGCAAATAGTATCAATACCCACTTTTCCAAAAGCAGTTTCAACATATCCCTCTCTTGCAATTAAAACAGTTCTTTGAAATCCAGAGGTATTGCTACCATCAATTACAGTTTTTCTCATAATCTGAGTTACAGGAATTATCTTGCAATTAAGAAGCAAAGCAATCTGAAGAGCAGTTTTCAAAGCTTCTTCATTTATTTCATGTGGAGGCTCTTCATCTAATTCAATTAAACATGTACTATTCTTGTATCCTTGATATACAAAAGTTTTCTTGAGTGATGCTTGATATTCTGCTGCTTTATCAATTTCTCCTGATTCTC
>CAYWFA010000077.1:0-2533 GCA_964457815.1 Candidatus Woesearchaeota archaeon | reverse complement strand
ACTTGAGAGGGCATCTCCAAAGAAATCTTTCCTTTATCAATAACAATCCCAGAAATCAACTCCGTATCCCCAATGCCTTCTCCTCTTGCTTTTTCTATTTTTATATTTTCTAAATCCACAAATCCATTCTCTTCGATCTGATTCACTGCTTTAACAACAATCTCAGAAAGACTTTCCTTAGAATCCTCTGCCCCTTTCCCTGTCATTGCAGTCATTGCTATTTGCTTTAAAACAAATTCATCTTTAAATTCCACTTTCATTGCCAAATCTTTTAATATTTCCTGTGCTTTCTCTGCAGCTAATCTATATCCTTTAACAATAACTGTAGGATGTATTTTATTATCAAGAAGTTTTTCTGCATTTTCCAAAAGTCTTCCAGCAATCATAACTGCAGAAGTAGTCCCATCCCCTACTTCAGATTCTTGAGTTTTGGCGATTTCAACCATCATCTTTGCAGCAGGATGTTCAATCTGCATTTCACTTAAAATTGTAGCTCCATCATTAGTAATTATAATATCATTCAAAGGAGAAACAAGCATTTTATCCATTCCTCTTGGACCTAAAGTTGTTTTAACAATTTCTGCAACAAGCTTAGCCGCAGCTATGTTGTTTCTTTGCGCATCTTTTCCCATGAGTCTCTGTATATCTTCTGGCATCAAGGTTATTGGTTTATCTGTCATTTTAATTTTTGTTGTTCATGTCATTTATAGAATTGAAAATCCACTCTTCAACTTTATCGGTTAATTCAATTGTTTTCTTTTTGGAATCTAATTTTACAATACCTTCATTCGTAGAATCCAAAAAATAAATAGTTCCATTTCTATAATTATCTTTTTGGAAAGCAATCTTTTCCATAAAACCATTTATATTTTCATAAGCAATTTTTCCTTCCACATCAATTTTAGTTTTATATCCTTTATTCATTTTATTTTATACCTCTTTGTTCAACAAAAAAGGTTCTCAAATCTTTTATTTAAGCATTGTTGTATTCAAAGTCAACATTGTCTTTTTTTAAATAAGTCTTATATTTTTCAAGTGGTAAAAAACTTTTATAAGCATTAAAACCTTGTAAAAGTATGTATAAAATACTGGTTTCTGATATAATGACCCGCGAACCGATATCAATTAGTCCTAAATCCAATCTTTTGGAATGTGCTAAAAGAATGGTTCAAAAAAGAACAGGAAGTTTGCTTCTTTTAGAAAACAAAAAACTAGTAGGGCTTATTTCAACCCAAGATATACTTTGGGCACTTGTAAAAAAATCTCAAGAAGACCTTTCAAAAATAATTGCAAAAGACATTTCTCCAAAAAAAATAGCAACAATAAAACCTTCTGCTACACTGGAAGAAGCTTTGAAAAAAATGAAAGAATCAAAATTTGAAAGATTGCCGGTAATAGACAACGCAGAACTTGTAGGAATAATAACAATAAAAGACATTTTAAGCTTCAATCCGGAAATATATCCAGAACTAGAAGAATTTGCTAAAATAAGGGAAGAGTCAAAAAAACTAAAATTAGTTAAAAAAGCAAAAGAAAAAATTTCTTCTCAAGAAGGAATATGTGAAGAATGTGGAAATTACGGTCCTCTTTACAGGAATAAAGGAATGTTGGTCTGTTCTTCTTGTAAAAATGTTTAAATGATTTCAAATTATAAATTTCTCAAATAAAATTTCAATAATTGCTTTCAAACACTCCTAAATCTGGAGCAGCTCCATACCATTCTCTACAATTCTCTCCGGGATGTGGTCCTGACGTTGTACAATGATAACCAATTACAACAGTTCCCGCATCAATCAAATCACTTCCTTCAGCTAAATGTCCAAACTCAACATCTGGCAAACTACCATTTGCTTTTCTAGGTCTTGTTAATTGCAATATGTCCAGACTTAAAAAATCATCCTCATTAACTGTAACAGAACTATCCCAAGTATTATGAGAATGAATTAAATCCGATGAAAAACAATTGGAACTCCCATCAGCCATAATCGCATTATCATATTCTATATTATTATAAAGCAAATCTCCAGGAGCTTTAGTGCTTCCACAAAAATAAATTCCTCCTGTTCTGTAAAATCTTGGCCATTGATATCCATTACGATATACAAATAAATTGTTAACCCTCCACCTTGCAAGTTCAGAATCATCTTTAAATCCAATCCTGTTTCCTGCAGAAATTATATTTGTGAAATTTTTTCTTATATCGTTTATATATGCGGTTGATTGTTCATCATTGTATGCAATATATGAACCTTTCCATCCATCTCCATCTCCTAAAGCATATCCATTTAAAAATACCCAGGTATTATTGATTGTCGCACTTTCTTCACCAGAAACTCCAAATCCCCCATCACTATTATTCCAGGTTCTAACACCTTCAACAGAATAATAAGGCTCAAAATTATTACGAGAAGCAGATGCAAACCCTCTTGAAGAACCACCACTGTAAACATGTCCAACCAATCCATTTCCATTATCACTAAATACAAATGGAGCAGTATAAGGGGTGTTGTAAATATTGAAATTATTATAAAAA
>CAYWFA010000076.1:0-2549 GCA_964457815.1 Candidatus Woesearchaeota archaeon | reverse complement strand
AGGAATACTTTTATTCTTAGTGGGATTAGCAATTTTATTTGGTTGGATTTAATTTCTTGAAAATAAACCACAAACCTTTTAAATAGGACTCGCATGAAAAACCATAGTAATAATAAACATGATACAAGTATCATTAGACGACGAACCACCCCCTGATTTTCAAGCGAAAAAAGAAGTGAAAAAAAGAAATAGAAATTTTCCTCAGTTGGTTTTTTCTTTTAAAGACGAAAAAAATAAATTAATTGAAACTTCACAAAAAAAGTTTGAAAGATTCATTACCCTAGACGAAATTTCTAAATTATTTGAATTAGATAAAGATGAATTAAAAAAAATATGCAGTAATTATCCTATGAGAATTCCAGATTATTATTTGTCTTTAATAAAAGAAAAAGGGGATGGAGTTTACAAACAATGTATTCCTTCTTCGGCTGAAATTTATGACCTTTGCGGAGAAGAAGATCCTCTTCATGAAGAACCAGAACATCAAAAAAAAGAAAATGTTCCTTCTCTTTTAACTCATAGATATCCAGACAGAGTTCTTTTCAGAATTTCAAACTCTTGTGCAATGTATTGCAGATTCTGTACCAGAAAAAGAAAGGTTGGAGATCTCAACAAAAACCCCACATGGGAGGAAATAAATAAAGCAATATTGTACATAGAAAACAATCCTGAAGTAAGAGATGTAATTCTTTCTGGAGGAGACCCTTTAATGCTTCCTAATAAATTACTTGAAAAAATAATAAAAGAAGTTCACTCAATTATATCTAAAAGAGAAAATGGAATAATAAGGATAGGTACAAGAATACCTTGTGTTCTTCCTCAAAGAATAACTCCAGAATTATGTGATATTCTAAAAAAATATCATCCTTTATACATAAACACCCATTTCAATCATCCAAATGAAATAACTCCAGAAAGTAGAAAAGCCTGTGAAATGCTTGTTAATGCAGGAATTCCAGTGGGAAATCAGACTGTTTTATTAAAAGGAGTAAATGATAATCCAGAAACAATGAAAAAACTTGTCCTTGGGCTTTTAAGTATGAGAGTAAGGCCTTACTATATTTATCAATGTGACCCAGTTAAAGGGGCAAATCATTTCAGGACAAGAGTTGAAAAAGGACTTGAAATATACAAATCACTGAGAGGCCACACTTCAGGACTTGCAGTCCCTCAGTTTGTAATTGATGCTCCAGGAGGAGGAGGAAAAATACCCCTTCTACCAGAATATGTCCAAAGCATAAACAATGAAAAAGTTGTTCTTAAAAACTACGAAGGAAATACTCACGAATATCCTCAAATCAAAGAAGATTATTGAAAAATCTTTAAATCAATTATCAAAAAATTTAAAAACAAATTTTTACTTTTTAGATTAAAGGTTTAAAAAAGGAGGAAAAACAAAAATGGTTGAAGCAAACTATATTCAGCAAAGAATGGCAGAAATGCAAAAAAGTGAAGACTTGTCCAATATAATGGGTAAAATTCTTTCTGGAAGACCAGGATACAAGGCAGTAATAGAAACAAAGCCTGTAATTGTGAAATGTCCTGGACCAGAATGCAACATGATTTTTGAAACACCTGTAAAATTCTGCCCTGAATGTGGAACAAAAATTGAATGGCCTAAGAAAGAGTAAAATTACAAATCAGTTCTTTCATAATCAGTTATACGAGTATAAGAAAAAACATTTGAAGTAACATTATCTCTTATTAATTTGTAATCCCCTATAGATAAATTAATTGTCTGGGGTCTAAGCTCTAATGCATGAATCGTAAATTTGCTTAATGGAAGAAATTTCACTTCTTCAGAAGGTTTTGGATCATAAATGTCTCCACCCTTACCATTAATAAATACACTAAGCTTCTTTCTTTTCTTTGCATCATCATAAGCTTCTTCAACTAATCTTATAAAATGGCTCTCAGCTTTTTCTACCATTAAAATCTCTATATATTAACCTTTAAAAACAAATCTATACTAAAAAATACATGACAAATCAAACAACTGAAAGAATAGAAAACCCAAAAATTCGCCAACCAATTGTAACAGTCTGCGGACACGTAGACCATGGAAAAACATCTATTTTGGATTGTCTTAGAAATAGCTGTGTCCAAGAAGGAGAATGTGGAGGCATCACTCAAAAAATATCATTCACTTCTTATCCAATGACTCAAATGAAAGCAGCTTGTCCTTTAATTGACAAATCGGGGATAAAAGTCAATATACCTGGATTCCTTTTAATAGACACTCCAGGACACGCAGCCTTCACCAATCTAAGAAAAAGAGGAGGTTCTTTAGCAGATTTAGCAATATTAGTTGTAGATGTAAATGAAGGAATAAAACCTCAAACAGCTGAAGTAATTCAAATCCTTAAACTTCATAAAACCCCTTTCTTGATTGCATT
Organism: Candidatus Woesearchaeota archaeon; assembly: GCA_964457815.1. Classification (GTDB taxonomy): domain Archaea; phylum Nanobdellota; class Nanobdellia; order Pacearchaeales; family GW2011-AR1; genus MWBV01. The sequence continues at coordinate 153 of CAYWFA010000076.1, read as the reverse complement.
AAACAAAATAGATAATATTTCGGGTTGGAGAACAAATATCGATAAGCCCTTAAAAGAAAGTGTTGAAAGTCAAGCAATGAACGTAAAACAAACATTTGATGAAAGATATATGACATTAATTGGCTCTTTAAACAGTTTTGGATTTGATTCAGA
>CAYWFA010000075.1:0-2570 GCA_964457815.1 Candidatus Woesearchaeota archaeon | reverse complement strand
AAAACAAATTTCAAGTACTGCATTTAATGTTTCATTTTTTCAGTACCTAAAAACATTTAAATAGTACTGCTATTAAATATCAGTACTTAAATAGATCATGGAGGTAAAAAAATGGCTTTAATTCATGTAACAAATGATAACTTCGAAGAAGAAGTCTTGGAATCAGAGATACCTGTAATCATAGACTTTTATGCTAACTGGTGTATGCCTTGTAAAATGATGGCACCTGTGTTTGAATCTTTAAGCAAGGAATATGAGGGAAAAGTTAAGTTTATGAAACTAGACACCGAGAAATACCCTGGTGCAGCTCAAAACTTCAATATCCAAGGAATTCCTGCTTTGGTTTTAGTGCATAAACAAAAAGAGATTGGAAGAATAGTAGGATTTGCTTCACAAGAAGTTATTAAAAAGAAGATAGACAGTTTAATTAAGAAATAAAATGAAACAAAAAGTATTTGATATTTTGATTATAGGGGCTGGAGCTGCAGGTTTAACTGCAGCAATCTACTCCTCTAGGTATGCCCTTGATGTGGCAATAATTAGCAAAGATACCGGAGGTCTTGCTGCAACAGCACATAAGATTTGTAATTATCCTGGATTTCAAGAGATTTCTGGATTTGAATTAATGTACAAAGTTAGTGAGCAAGCAAAAAAATTGGGAGTTAAGATATTCAATGAAGAAGTTTTAGAAATTAAAAAGAAAAAGGAATTATTTGTTTTAAAGACACCAAAAAATGAATATCTTTCTAAAAAAGTAATTTTTTCAGGAGGAATGCAAAGAAGAAAATTAAATATTCCTGGAGAAGAAAAACTTTATGGAAGAGGGGTAAGCTATTGTGCTACTTGTGATGCTGGATTTTTCAAAGGAAAGGTTGTTTCTGTTGTTGGCGGAAGTGATGCAGCATTAAGTGCAGCTTTGCTTTTAGCAGAGTATGCTTCAGAAGTATATATTGTTTACAGAAAAGAAAGTTTTTCAAGAGCTGAACCTGCATGGGTTAAATTAGTGGAATCTGAAAGTAAAATAAAACCAATATTCAATGAAGAAGTTATTGAAATATTAGGACAAGAGAAAGTTGAATCAATAAAATTGAAATCGGGAAAAGAGCTTAAAACAGATGGAATCTTCATTGAAATAGGTTCAGAACCAAATTTAAATTTATTGAAAGATCTTGATATAAAATTAGAAAAAGGGTTTATTGAAGTCAATAAAAAACAAGAAACAAATGTAAATGGATTTTATGCTGCAGGAGATATAACAAACAATGAATTAAAACAGATTGTTACTGCATCTGCACAAGGAGCAATTGCCGCATTTTCTTGTTTTGAAAAATTGAAAATTGAATCAAGTGAAAAATGATAAATTTTGCATGTAAAAAAATAGATTTAAATGAAGTTATAAGATGTAGTTTGAACTTAACTAAAGCTGAATTCAAGATATTGGAGTTTTTTATGAAAAATTCCACTAAACGATTTGAGAGCAAAGAAATTTCAAAATTGCTTGATTTAGAACTATCTACTGTTCAAAGATCTTTGAAAAAAATGAATGAGAAAGAGATAATAAAACGTTCGCAAATAAATTTAAAGAATGCAGGGTATACTTATTCTTATTGCTTGTGTGAAAAAAAAGATATCAAAGATGTAATAAAACAAACGGTTAATGGATGGATGGAGAGTTTTGAAAAAGAAATAGGGAGGTGGTAAAATGAATCTTTTTATATTTGGCTCCACGGGAGATTTAGTTAAAAGAAAAATTCTTCCTGCTTTACATAAATTTGAAAATTTAAATATATATGTTCTTGGAAGAAAAAAATTAGATAACGAGCAATATAATCAGGAATATTGCGAAAAATGTTCAAAAGAGTTTAAATTAAGATTAAATTATAAACAAATTTCCTTTGAAGATGAAGTTTATCTCCAACTTTATGAATTATTAAGTAAAAACGAGGTTAATTATTTTTACATTTCTATGCCCCCAAATTTTCAAGTAGATTTAATTAATAAAATTCTAGAGATTAAAAGAAAGGGGTTTAAGATACAAGTTCTTATAGAAAAACCCTTTGGTTCAAGTTTAAATGATGCAGAATTATTGCAAGATTTAATCAAGAAAAATAAATTAGAAAAGGAGATTTATCTTTCAGATCATTATTTGTTTAAAGAAAGTTTGTTTAACTTGAAAGAAGTTGAATTCAATAAATTAAAAATAGTTTCCAATGAAAATCTCGGAATTGAAAAAAGAATTTATTATGATTCTGTGGGAGCCTTGAAAGATATGGTTCAAAGTCATTTTTTAAACATTTTACATAAATTAATAAATTTTTCCGAGAGTGATTTCGAAGTTAAATTGTTTGAAAGAGGACAGTATAAAGATTACGAAAAAGAAATAGAAAAAGAAAGCAAAACCGAAACGTATGTTAAAATTGTATTAAAAATTAAAGATAAAGAAATTGAATTTGAGACAGGCAAAAAATTGCTGAAAAAAGAAAGTTTTATTGAAATTGACAAAATAAAAACAGATATTTCTTTGGATAATGGGTGCTATTACAATCTTTTTGAAAGTTTTTTCAATAAAA
>CAYWFA010000074.1:0-2614 GCA_964457815.1 Candidatus Woesearchaeota archaeon | reverse complement strand
AAGAAATTCATAAGATTGTCTTCAAGAATTCAAAGCCTTTTGCCGGACAGTTTAGAAAAAAAGGAGAAGAGGTTGTTGTTATGACTCACTCTGGAAGGGTTGTTCATGAAGGAGCTCCACAAGCAAGAATAAACTATTTATTAAAAGAACTAATAAGATGGTATGAGAAAAACAAAACAAAATATCCTGCATTTATTTTAGCTGCAGTTGTACATAATCAATTTGAGAACATTCACCCTTTTGCAGATGGAAATGGGAGAGTTGGAAGAATACTCATAAACAACATTTTAATAAAACATAATCTTCCACCATTAAACATAAATCTCAAAAATAGTGCAGAGTATTATCAATCTTTGCAGGAATATGAAAAAAATCACAATATTAAGCCAACAATTGACTTGTACATAAAAGAATACAAGCAATTAGAAAAAGATTTAAAGGAAAAATAATTACCCTCTACATCTATTTTTATGTATTGTAAGGGGTATACGCCCCGACCGGGAATCGAACCCGGGACTCCTGCGCGACAGGCAAGTGTTTTAGCCACTAAACTATCGAGGCACACATTAAAAATCTAGAAATCTATACATACTTTAATTTTTAAAGCTTACTACTTGCAAATTTAATTGAAATCACAATCAGAATTACTCTTTTTTAGAAATCTTTTTCTTAGCTGCATTAGCTGCTAATGCTGCTTCCCTCTGAGCCGCAGCCATCTTTTTTCTAGCTTCTTTTTGTTCTGGCTTCATAGGCTTTTTTCCAGTCCTACTACGCTTATGCATTCCTCTTTGTTTATGCTGATGCAATCTTCTTCTATTTCCCATTAAAATTTTATTTATTTTGAGTATATATAACTTTTGATTGACACTCTTTAATTATTTTCTAATTTTCAAAGCTTCTGCTTTTTTTCTTAAATATTGCATCCTTTCCTTTGAATCTTTTATTTTCATAAGCTCTTTTGAAGAAATTGGTTCCCCTATATTAATGTAAATATTTTTTCCTTCTTTGTTCCAAGCTTCTCTAAGTGACAAGACTCTTCTTAATTTTTCTGTTTTGTTGAACCTAGCAAAAAGATTGTACAATCCTTCATGATTAGGACCAGAAGTCCAAACAGGTACAACATATTCTGAATGTGAAATAAATGGAGAAATTTCATTTTTCCAAGGATATTCTTTGATTCCTGCTCCAGACATTGTTCCTGCAGGACAAATTGCTAAATTACCTCCGTTATTCAAATAATTAATTGAATCTCTTAAGGTTTTTAGGTTTGAACTAGAAGTTGTGCAATGTACAAAATGTAGTATTTCCTCTATCCCTTCTATAAACCTCAATTGATTCATAGCAACAAACTTTATTTTTTTGTTGTTTTCATTTAAAACAGATCCCAAACTCCCAATTAAAGCTGCACTATCAAGAAGTCCATAAGGATGATTTGAAACGTATAATGTAGCTGCATCCAAAGGAATATTTTCTTTAAACAAGATATTGATATCAACCCCCATCTCTTTAACCGCTTCAAGACAAGCATAAGGCCATCCTTTTTTGCAAGCATTCTTTTCTGCTCTTGAAATCATATCATAAGTTTTACTTATTTTCAAAAAATCATCTGTGAGGGGATTCGATTTAGAAGCCTCAATTATTTTTTCCAAAGATTCTTTTGGATTTTCAGAACCGTCAAATTCTTGAAAAAGAACTTTTATCTTTGGAAATTCTTTTTTAAAATAAGAAATTTCTTTATACAAATCATACAAGTCCTTGAAAGAATTTATTATCATAATAAATACCTTGTTTTACTTGAAATAACAACTTCTTACAGATATATATTTATTTATCTTCTAGCAATTCTTAATATAATTATCAAAATCAATAAAATTAAAACACCGATTATAAGTATTAAAGCTATTAATGGGAATTTAGTTTTATTTAAAGCAGTTTCATCTTCGCTTGGTAAATCATCTGAATCATCATAAACGATTATTGTTTTTCCTGAAGGAATGTAATTGCTATCATCTAAAGGTTTTGAATCTTTACATGTAGTACAATTCTTTGGGCAAACTCCACAATCATAAGGGCAATTTGAACAGTTTTCTCCTGCAGATTCATCACATACTCCATCTCCACAACAAGAAGTACATCCAGTTATTGTGAATGTTACTGAATCTGTTCCAATATTTCCTGAAGCATCTTTACAAGCAACTTCCCAAGTGTTTGTACCTGTAATAGAAGTTATTCCGGTTATGATATTTATTCCATTATTCAATGAAACAACATTAACTTGTGGAGCCCCATTTAATCTATAAGCACATGATTCTAAATTATCATCATAAACGCTGAAAGTTAAATTTGTTCTATGAGAAGTATAAGTTATATTTGCTGGATTTATTATATTCACAACAGGTTTAATATTATCTGGACAAACTCCGCAATCTTCAGGACATGTCAAACAATTTTCATTTGCATCACATACTCCATCTCCACATGATGCGGGAATTGAAACCAATAAATTTCCTGACTTAACGCTCTCTGAACCTTCAAAAACACTTGCAACAAAATAATATTCAGGTGTTGAATCTTGATCATAAGGAGCAACTGCAACCCAAGCAGAAGTAGCAGT
>CAYWFA010000073.1:0-2630 GCA_964457815.1 Candidatus Woesearchaeota archaeon | reverse complement strand
TTTTCAATTAATTTTTTTACCATAGTTTACACTCCGCATATCTGTTTTTATTTTCAATTTCTTCTGCAAGTCTATTAATTGTAATAATTTCATTCGAAGAACTGAAATCTCTTAAAAGATTTATCATCTCAATTAATTCAAAATCCAACTCTGAATTGCAATTTGATTTTTCAAGAACAAAATCAGATTTATCTTTGTAAAGCATAAACAACTGTTCTGTTCTTTTCATTAATCTGTCTAATTGACATTCATAATCTTGTTTTTCTGAAAATATTGCAGCATACATCAAAGCATTCCCTTCGTAATACATCCTTGCACCCGATTTTTGAACGTATTTTCCTGTAGTTGATACAAAAATATCACAAGTTTCACTTGCTCTGAAACATACAATCGTGCTTCTTTCAGGACAATTCGCTCTTCTTTCTTCAACAAAGAAATTTTCGTTAGCAGAAGGTTCTTCTCCTATTATGTATTCAAGTTCTTCCTCAATATCCTTTGGAGCATCAACAAAACAATATTTATCTTCGGTTGAAGTTATATAAATTAAATCTGCAATTTTAAAAGGCATTTCAAAGGGCTTTGAAAAAACATAAAAATTTCTTCCTTCAACAGGATTTTTCGAGAAAATGTATCTGTTTTGCATACTTACTTCAACTGAATCTTCTTCACTCCATTCATTGAAAACTTTTTGAGAGGTTTTCACTGTTTGAACTCCAAACACGCTGTAATTTGAACACTCTGTGTATATTCTTGCTTCCCCTCCTCCGTCAACTAAAACCCTTTTTGCACTTTCAAAACTTGATTCAAAAGGATTAGTTAAAATTTTAATGCTCATTGCGCCTTTACCACTCATTTGATCTTGGTATATTCCAATAATTTTTGTTACTCCGTATATTGATAAAACAAGAATAAATATCCCCGCAACTATTGCAAAAATCCAAGAAAACGAAATCTGAAGATCTCCTCTTTTATTTTTCATCTGCGAATTCAATTTAGGCCGGAGCTGAAAAATATTTTTATTTTTCATTTTGTTATTGTAACTAAATTTTCATTGTAAGATTTTTTAATCATCAAATCCAATTTACCGGAGTTAACATCAATGCAAAGTCTTCCGTTAGAACTTCCTTGGCTTGTTACTGTTTTAATCACGTCTAAATTTTTCAAAAGTGCTCCATCATAATCATCTGGTACAAAATACATATTTTCATTTTCATCTCTTTTAAAACAAACTTGTTGTATATTTTTTGGAATATTGTAACTATAAGCTTGAGAAACAGAAGTACTTCTCCAAGCACTGTCAATATCATTTTGTAAATCTTGTTGGAAACCAGCAACCTGAGCCATTTTTTGAATTCTGATAAATGTTGCTATCCCATATATTGCAAATGCAATAAAAACAACAATCAAGATAACCGAGAAAATCATTCCAAATCCAATTTGCATTTGGGCTTTTTTGTTTTTTTTATTCTTCTCCCCTTTTTCTTTCATTGTCTATTAAAAGAATTGTATTTTATAAAGATTTCATTGAAACGAAATTAAATCACTTGAGCAATTTCAAAAGGTCTTAAAATTATACTACAAGAACCATCAAAGGGTTTATTTCCATACTCATCAGCACATCTTATGTACAAATCCCTGCTGGAATCCCATTCAATGTAATGATGCAATCCATCATCAGTATCAATAGAGGTTCCATCTTCAATATCATAAGTGCAAGTTGTAGTTGAATAAACACATTCTGCAATTTCATCAGTTATTATTTTCAAAGAATTGGATGCTTCATCTTTATACGCTCTTACAACTGCAGGAGACAACAAATCAACTTCAACACTGAAATTAACAAATGTTTCAGCAACATTCTCTGCGAGATCCAAACATTTTATATTTGCGATGTAATTTCCTTCAGGCATATAAAGTTCTTCTGTGTTTGTTGTTAAATATTCTAAACTTCCATCATTAAAGAAAAGAGAATAACTTCCTTCATCGTTGCTGTTTATGCTGTATAAACACTTAGCTTTCCCATTTTCTGCACCATTAGATGTAAACACTTCTAATTTAACATCCATGTTTTCCTCTGCACTTCTTATTTCTGTTCCATTTTGTTTTCCATTGATTCTTACATTTTGAATCATCAATCTGCTTGTTCCTTTCAAAACGACTTCATAAGGAGTTCCAGTGTTTCTTTGAGCTTCTTTTGTAACGTTTCCTTTGTATTGTGGATTGTCTCTGCATGCGATGTAGTATCTGTTTTCCTGACCATTTGTGAATTGAGTTAAATTTGTTCTACATCCATAATCAAATCCAGCAATGTAATCATCTATTCTTTGGGAACATCTTGAGAAATTGTAAGTCATATAATTGTAATTAACTCTTCTTGTATCCCATTTACAATCAGCAGGTTCATTTGTGTAAACCTGGAAATCTTCTATATATGTTGTTCCTGCTTTGATATATGATTCTGTCTCAGGGTTTGTTTCAATTATTTCAGGAGGTCTTCTGTCTGGACCCATTTGAACACAAAATTGCATTGTATAATCCACACTATTTATATTTCCCCAGTAATCTGAACATCGGATATAGAATCTGTAATTTCCTCCATTATTTATAGAATATCCCGCATCTGTTAATGC
>CAYWFA010000072.1:0-2662 GCA_964457815.1 Candidatus Woesearchaeota archaeon | reverse complement strand
CTTGTTCAAGCAAAAAAGAAATAAAAGATGCTTTATCTCAAGGAAAAGTAGCAAGAGTAAATTTTTGTTCTACCGACAAAAACGGGATACACTGTGCTGAAATAATTGAAAAAGAATTTTCTGCTGATGTGAGAGGAACTTTAGCTAATAAAAATGAAAAACCTTCAGCAAACTCCAAATGTCTATTCTGTGAAAAACCTGCAACAAAAGTAGTTTACATAGGCAGAAGTTATTAATGAATATTTACAAATAAGGAAGTCTTATACTAATACTTGAAACCTTTATTCTTCATAACTTATACAATTGTTAAGTTCATCTTCAAGATGTATTGTAAAAGCTATCAAATTGCTTAACTCTTGTTCAACTTTCTTTTTTTCCATCTCAGTTTTTTTGCTTTTCATTTTATGCAAAACAAACCCAAAAATTCAATGATTTTTCAAATCCAGAGAGAATCATGCTCAACCCAACCCAGATTTGAAAACTGAATTAAATTGAGTTCGGTTTAATATTGAAAGTATAAACTAAACACGAACAAATATCTTCTATCACTCTGTTCAGCTTATCTCTCATATAAAATTAAATGTCAAATACTTTATAAATATTTAGATTGGAGATGCAGAGGGGGGAGGGGTAGGAGTTTTTTTAAACTTAAGAAAAATAAAAAATGAAACCAAAGCCATCAAAACAATGATAATTCCCACAACAATAAAATACAAAAATTTCTCAGATTTATTGTTATCATAATTCCCAAAGAAATCTACAACTGTTCTATTTCCTAAAGAAGTTTCATTAACTCCAGGATTAGTAGAGGAAGAAATATTCTCGTGTATTTCCTTGAACAACATTCTTGAACTATTAAAAAAGGTAATCATCAAAAGGGAAGCTTCTAAATCATAATAACTATCATTATTTAAATTAATTTTAATACTTTTGTTTAATTCAACAGAATAATTAGTTGAATTAATGGAAAGATTAGCAATACCTGTAAAACGATTAACATCTTTTATCTCTGCTAAATATTGCCCTTTATCAGAAAAATTAAACTGAATGAAATACCCTTTTGAAACAGCAACTTCATAGCCTTCTTGTACTTGTTTATACGAAGGGTTAAGTATGATTATTTCATCTTCATCTGAACTTCCGCTCCCTCCTCCTCCATCATCTTCTTCCTCTTCTTCTGTTATTAAAGTATATATTTTAGTTGAATTTCTATTTCCAGCAAAATCCTTGAAATACCATCTATACCCCACAACAATGTCAACACTTGAATTCAAAGTCTTAGGAGTATATGAAAGAGAAGGATTAGAAGTGAAATTAACCGGAGTATCATTAACCCACACACCTGTATTATTTGTAGAAAAGATATATTGTCCATTAGGATCAAGCAAATAATTATCAGTGATATTTATTCTAAAATTACAAACTTCTCCAGCTATTTTAGAACTTCTTGAAACCAAATTGTAAATAGGAGAAATTAAATCCTCTTGACGTGATGTTGCAGGGGCATAGTCTGAACCAAACCCTATCCATTTTTCAACCCAATTACTGGAATTCAAAGGATAATCTGAACCTGAATCTCCCCAACCATCCTCATTTGAATCATAAATTATTTTATAAAAAAGATCTGAATAATAATTACCTTGTCCAATTCCTAAAATAGTTGTATTAAACATGTTTGTTGAATTACTGTTATTGATGTAATATCCTTCTGTGCTTGTAAAGTTATTCCAATAAAATAAATTATTACCTGCTAAATCAGAAATTGTTAAAAGAGAATTATTGATTTCTCCACCTGAAAAGATATTTCCAATAAAAGAATTATTTTCTCCTTCAGTTAAATTAACTGAATAGCCTGAATCAGAATTAAAGCTAGAATTAATAATGGTATTGTTACTTCCAGAAACAATCAAACAATCACTGGAATTACAACGTAAATTCAAATCCAACAATTCATTGAAAGATGAATCCACAATTATTCCCCTTCCAAAATTATTTGAAGTTATCTTGTTGTTCATCAAAAGAGTTTCATCTGAAGTGTCGTTAACAACAATTCCTCTACCTTCCTCAATAAACATTTCTAAATCAAAAATACTCCAGTTATGTGAACCATATTCTAAATATATTCCAGAAGAATTCAAATAAGCATAAAAAATTGAATTAGAAACATTATTGTATGAACCGGTTCTACTATAAATTGCATGTCCACTTTCTCCAAAGTCATTTAATGTATTGTTGCTTATTGAAGTATAATTAGAAGTATAAATTGAAATGCAATCCGAGATACTTCCAAAAACGGTTATATTGTTGTTGTATATCTCAGCATTGTTGGAGTTTTGCAATAAAATTCCATGAGTGAGACTTGTTGTTCCGCCCATAATATTACAATTTCTAACTGTTAGATTATTGTAATCTGTTACGCTTACTCCGTATCCAAATTCACTCAAAGAATAATTAATTGAATAACCATTACAATCAAGAGTTATATTTTCAGCACCTATAGTAAAACATGTTCCACTCGAACTTACATTACCCGTTAAAGTATAAACCGTGTTCGAAAAATCAAGTGTCCCACAAGAATCTTCTCCAGGAGTTCCTTCTTCCTCCAACGTAAACCAATCATCAATTTTATTTTGTGTAACAGTAAAGTTGAAAACATTACTCT
>CAYWFA010000071.1:0-2695 GCA_964457815.1 Candidatus Woesearchaeota archaeon | reverse complement strand
TGCTAATTACAACTTTAAGGAAATTGGTATTGATTTACCGTTTAAACATTTGGTTAACACAATTAAAAGCGACAATTTGACTTTTATTGAGAATCATTTATCTGTTAGCTTGATTTGTGCAGCTTATGATAAAGAGTTAACTTTTATCAATGGGAATGATTATTATATTCAAGATGCTATGTTGAACTTACATTCTTACCATGGGGACAATGATGACGATCGGATGGAAATAATTAATTTTAAGCTAATTGAAGAACTGACAAGAATTTTATTAAGATTATTTTTAAGTCTGTAAAAGTAGAGGCATACATTGAAAATTCTTTGTTTCAAGATTATAATGAACATATCTAGAGATTGTTAAGGAGATAAAAATGCAAAAAATCAAAAAAGATGGAATGACATTTTTAGTTTCTAATAAAAAAGTATCATTAGAAAAATTTACTGATTATAGTGCTCAGTCATTAATAATTCCTTCACAAATCACTGCTAATAAAAAAACTTACTTAGTTAATGAGATAATGGAAAACGCATTTAATAATCAAAATTTAAACTTGAAATACGTATTCATACCAAAGACTATATCAAAAATCGGAGATAGAGCATTTTATAATCTTTTAAGTTTAGAAAAATTAGAGATTGAAGATGACAGTAATTTAATTGAAATTGGAAAGTTTGCGTTTGCAGGTTTAGAGAATCTCGAAGAGTTTTACATTCCAGATTCCGTAATCACAATTGGAGATTGTGCTTTTAGAAAATCAACGAGAATTACAGAAATTCACATCTCGAAAAACTTAAATCAAATTGGTTCATCAGCATTCGTTGACATGTTAAATTTAAAAAAAATATCTTGCGATAAAAACAATAAGGTTTATTCATCTTTTGAAGGTGTGTTATTTTCAAAAGATAAATCTATACTAATTTCCTATCCACCTAGTAAAGAAAGTTTAATTTATAGAATACCCGAAGGAACAAGGAACATAGAATTTAGTTCATTTAGAAACAACCGAAACCTCGAAACTATTTATGTTCCTAACTCTGTAAAAAAAGTAAGTGATAATGCATTTAAGTTTTCGGAGAAATTAATTAAACTGACTTTTGAACCGGATAATGATATGCCAGGATTAAATAATCTTGTTTTTTTCAATGCGAACATTTTGATAGAGATAGAGTCCAAGCTTGAAAATAAATTACAAAAAACTGGATATCTGATAATTAACAGGGTAAAATCGCTCAAAAAAATTAAGTTTCCTAAATATATTAAGTTCATACAGGATTCAATGTTTTTAAATGCTACTAACTTAAAAGAAGTTGAATTCGAAGAAGGGAGCGAATTAAAAGAAATAGGTTCGTATGCATTTCAAAATACAAAATTATTAGAATGCATTAAATTACCAAGGAAGTTAGAAAAAATATCAGATTACGCTTTTTGCGAAGCAATAAACTTAAAAAAAGTGGAATTTGAAGAAGGGAGCGAATTAAAAGAAATCAAATCTTTTGCTTTTAAAAATGCTACATCACTAGCAAGAATTACAATACCGAAGAGTATTATGGCAATTGCAGATAATGCTTTTTATGGCACGACAAATTTGCATAAAATTGATTTGGAAAAAGGAAGTTCTTTTGAAGAAAGATTACTTAAATTGAATGAAAATTATAGCACTATTCCAGATTGGTTATTGGCTGCAGTTAAAGACGAAGAAAAGTTTCAACAAGAGTTTCCTTTGAAAGAATTATTAAAAGATTCATTATACTATCCTTGTTGCGGATATGATTTAAAGCCATTAAATATTTGTGATGGAAAAGTTTTTTCATACGTATATGTTGATCTGACAGCGCAACCTAAAGATTATCATTCTTGGATTCAATCAAATATGACTATATATGAAGACTCTGAAGATGTTTTATATAGTCTAGTAAAAACAAAACAATTAAAACTAAAAGATGTGATTCCACATGATTGGCGGCCAGAATTGAGACCTAACAAAAAAGAAGGTTATATTCGAGCATTATATAATTTTAAACGATCCACACCAAAACGCTATGCTTTTTGGTCAATCTGGAAAAGAAATGATATTAAAAGTTTGTTGGGATATAAACCTTCTTATTTTAGCATATTGTATTTAGGCGGCTATGAAATGAATTTTGTCTATCAAGGACTATATAATCGTTTGGATATAAGGCCAAAGGTTATTTCGATTATCAATGCTGGAATGGGATTTTGGGATTATAAGATAATAGATGGAAAGGTTCTATATTTCTCTTTTTTTGAAAAGGTTCTTAATAGAAATTCCTTAGGGCTTCCTCTATATTTGATTGGTTATTTAAGTCATACGATTTTTTATAAATATTATGAAACATTAGAAGAACATTATGCAATAATACATCGATTGAAAGAAAAAAACATCTGATCAAGAAGATATTTATAAATCGGCTTATAAAAAATATTATTAAGTATAAAAAAGAAAGGAAAAAAAATGTGTGAACTAAGAGATTCATATAAAATATTCTTAGAAAGATTTGAAATTACAAAGGAAGATTTATTTAATTTTGGGTTACAAGAAACTATATATGCTGATTGTATAAGTTTAGATAAGGTAAGAATATCCTGGAATAAACTAATTGATAGTTTATTAAACAATGAAAAAGTATACATAAGACAGTATTCACAAAAAGGTGATTTAAGTGTATTATTTCA
>CAYWFA010000070.1:0-2791 GCA_964457815.1 Candidatus Woesearchaeota archaeon | reverse complement strand
AGCGAACATCCCGCTACCGATTTTATTTATTATTCCTTGTTTTAAAAGTGCATCTGCACCTAGAAATATTTTATTTACATATATTTTATCTGACTTGTTTTCTTTTTCAATTGCAAATGCCGCTGCAGAATCAACAAACATTGTAACATCTATTCCATTGCTTTTTAATTCTCTTGAAGTTTTTCTTCCTTGAAACAATGGACGTGTTTCGGTGTTGTATACTTTGAACTTTTTATTTTTTTTCTTGGAATAAATAAGAGCATTAACAACATTTGTCGAATGACAATGTGTGAAAATTACATCGTTTTTTTCAATTAAATTGAAAACATGTTTGTTGATTTCTTTTTGTGCACTCTCAAAATGTTTCAATATTTCTTGTTGAGAAGTTCCTTTTTCAGCCAGATCGAGAACATGAAACATCATGGGTTCTGTTGGACGAGAAGATAAAATTTTTTCTTTGGATTCTTTGGAGGGTGAAATCAAATAAGCTTGAAGTGCAGCTTTAGCAACATTTCTTGCACCTTGTATCTTGATAGATTTTATATCATAGATTATTTGATTGAACCTCTTTTTGTTACTCATTTACTTGATAATTACCCAACATTTAAAAATTCTCTTTTTTTAAGTACAAGTATGCTTGAAACGCTAATTAATCCAAAAAAGGGGGAGAAGAAGCCATGGAAAATGTTTTTCATTGGACTTATTTATGCATCTTTATCTCTTTTACTTGTTCATTGGTTTTTTTCAGAAGATCCTAATCTTTCAAATGCATCTGGAATGCTTGTTGTTTTATTTTGTATTATGTTCAGTTTCCCTTTTATGTATTACATAATAAAAACAGAAGAAAAAGAAGATGAACAAGTTGAAGGAATATATAGTATTTGGAATGCACATAAAGATGCAATATATGCATTTATGTGGTTGTTTCTTGGATTTGTTGTTGCTTTTTCTTTTTGGAATATCGTTTTACAAGATGCAAATCTTTTAAATTTTCAAATTCAAACTTACTGTCAAATAAATAGTCCTGGAGACGTAGAAGGATGTGTTCAACAATACTCTTCGGGAAATCTTGATGGGGTTACAGGGAATTCAATAAATGGTGTGAGATTTCTTTCTATAATTGAAAACAACGTTTATGTTATGATTTTTACTCTTATATTTTCCTTGATTTTTGGGGCGGGAGCACTTTTTATTTTGATTTGGAATGCAAGTGTTATTGCCGCAGCAATAGGAATATTCACAAAATACAATTTAAGTGAGATACCTTTAGGAATTGCAAGATATGCAATTCATGGATTGCCTGAAATTGCAGCTTACTTTATAACTGCCCTTGCTGGAGGAATATTTGGAGTAGGATTAATAAGACACGGGGTAAGAGATAAAAGATTTTTGAAAGTTTTAGAAAATGTTATTATTTTGATATTTTTGGCTTTGATAATTCTGGTTTTTGCTGCTTTAATTGAAGTTTATATTACTCCTTTGATATTCCAATAAAATTTAAAAGCTGAAAAGATATCCAATAAACATGGAACCATTCATAATAATTACTGTTTTCATAAGTTTTTTTTGTACATTTTTGGCAATGCCTTTTTGGATAAAAAAAGCAAAACAAATAGGATTGCTTTGGGAAGATATGAACAAACCCAATAAAGAAAAGAATGTTGCGGGTTCTGGAGGAATAGTGGTTGTTGTAGGTGCAATAATTGGAATATTTATGTATATCGCAATTCAAACATTTTATTTCGAATCTCTTGATGGAATAGCAATAAAAATACTTGCAATGACAACCAGTTTACTTTTGGTTGCGGGAATTGGATTGATAGATGATTTATTTGGATGGAAAAAAGGAGGATTGTCTAAACGTTCAAGAATATTTTTGGTTTTGTTTGCTGCTATCCCATTAATGGTAATAAATGCAGGAGAGTCAAGCATGATGGGAATTGAATTCGGGATATTATTTCCTTTACTTGTTGTTCCTTTGGGAATAGTTGGTGCAACCACAACTTTTAAT
This sequence comes from Candidatus Woesearchaeota archaeon, assembly GCA_964457815.1. Lineage (GTDB taxonomy): Archaea > Nanobdellota > Nanobdellia > Pacearchaeales > GW2011-AR1 > MWBV01. The sequence goes on along the minus strand of CAYWFA010000070.1, from coordinate 780 downwards.
TTTCTTGCAGGTTTTAATGGGTTGGAAGCAAGACAAGGGATTTTGCTTCTTGGTGCAATGTCTTTGGTAACTTATTTAACTGGAAATGCTTGGTTGAGTGTAATTGGATTATGTTTGGTTGCTTCTCTTGTTGCATTTTATATATTCAATGCAAACCCTGCAAAAATTTTCCCAGGAGATGCTTTAACTTATGCAGTAGGAGCAGCTATTGCATGTATGGCTGTACTTGGAAATGCTGAGAAAATAGCAATTTTCTTTTTCATTCCATATATTCTTGAGACTATTCTTAAACTAAGAGGAAGATTAAACAAACAAAGTTTTGGAAAGCCAAATTCAGATGGAAGTCTTGAATTACCTTACGATAAAATATATGGTTTAGAACATCTTGCAATATACGTTTTAAAGAAAATAAAACCAAGCAAAAAAGTTTATGAAAATGATGTTGTAAATTTAATAAATTTATTCCAGATAATTATAATTGCATTAGGGTTTGTCCTATTTATCATCTTTTAGACTAAGGTTTTTAAATGGTGATTTTCTTTAATTTTGATGAATATAAATAAGGTAAAAGAACCTGCCAAAAAAGCCTTTGATTTTCTAAATCAAAAGAAAGTCCTTACAATAATTGTATTGACTCTGCTTATTGTCACATTAATATTTACTGCAAGCATAAGAAGCAGTAATATTTCAAATTTAAAGGATGTTACAACAGGGGAATATCTTACAGCAGATTTGGATGCATTTTACTTCCTAAGGTTAGCTGAAATTTTAGATGAAAAC
>CAYWFA010000069.1:0-2826 GCA_964457815.1 Candidatus Woesearchaeota archaeon | reverse complement strand
TAAGGAAAATACTAGTGGATACTTTTGAAAAATATGGTTTTGAACCTGCTGAAACTCCTTTAATTGAATACAGAGAATTTGTTCAGGGTGAGAATAAGCAGGATGAAGCTGTTTCAGATATATTCAAACTTAAAGATAAGGGTGAGAGAGATTTGGCTTTAAGATATGAATTTACTTTTCAGTTGAAAAGATTGATGCAAGGCAAGAAATTACCTTACAAGAGATATCAGATAGGAGAAGTTTTCAGAGATGAACCTGTTACAGCAAACAGATTCAGGCAATTCGTACAATGTGATGTTGATATTGTAGGAAGCAAAATAAGAGATGAAGTAGATATCTTAGCATTGGCTAAAGAAGCGCTCAATAAAATAGGAATAAAATCTGTTATTTATTTCAATAATAGAAAGTTGCTTGATGAAATATTAACCAAAGAAGGAATCAAAAAAGATGATAAAGTGAATGTTATAAAAGAGATAGATAAACTAGATAAAATTCCTGAAGCAGAAATCAAAGAGAATCTTAAGAAATACAATGCAGAAAAAGTTTTGGATGTTTTCAAGAAACCTGAAAGCTATTTTGTGAAATACGATTCATATAAAGAAATTAAAGAGTTTATTGATTATCTGAATTTGTATAAAGTTGAAGCAAAGTTTTCACCTTCTCTTGCAAGAGGATTGAGTTATTACAATGGAAGTGTTTTTGAAATAAAAACCAATAAAATGAAAGAAACTATCTGTGGTGGAGGGAGTTATATGTTCAATGGAATACAATGTACAGGTATAAGTTTTGGATTAGACAGGCTTGCTATGCTTTCAGATTTTGATTTCAGTAAAAATAGTGTTCTTGTGGTTTCTTTGGAAGAAGATAAGCAAGCAATAAAAATTGCAGAACTTCTTAGACAAAGAGGAGATATTGTTTCTATTTATTATGGTAAACCATCTAAAGCGCTTGAGTATGCGAATTCTTGGAACATCAAGCAAGTTATATTTGTTGGAGCTCAAGAAGTAAAGAGCAAGAAATTCAAGGTTAAGGATATGATTACAGGTAAAGAAAAAACAATTACTCTTGAAAAGATAACTAAAAAGAATGTGATTGTTCAAAGGAAATAATTTTTTACTTTTATTTAAAGTTCGAACTCTTCAATAAAATTAATTATTGTTTTGTATTTTTCTAAAAAGTTGAATCCCTTTGAAGTCAAAGATATTCTTTTTTCACCAGACTGGGATTTTGTTTCTATTACAAATCCTTTAGAGATTAGTTCTGAATGATATTCATTGAATTTAGATGTTGAGATATTTGCTTTTCTAAGAAGAGGCGTGTATTTTATTGAATTTCTGTTTTCTTGAATTACTTTTAGTATGTCTCTTATTATTTCAAGTCTTGCACGTTTTTTCATTTTAATTTGAACCTGTCTTTTTAAGAACTTTATATAAAATAACAAGAAATATTCCTAGTGAAGCCAAATAAAGAAGTATTTGGTAAATATAGCTGAAATTTACAAGCATGTCAATTATATTCAAAATCCAAAATGAGAATAATAATGTGTAAACTATATGCATCTTGCTTTTTTTCTTTTTTTCATTTGATTGTTTGTGGGTTACATATAAACCAAATATTGCTATTGCAAGAATAAAGAGACTTGCAGCAATAAACACCCAGACTTCCCTTGTATTTATTATTATAAATGAAATTATTACAGATATTATGTAAAATACACTTAGAACCACATTTGATTTTTGTTGCCATTTTTTGCAAATTAAACTATACACCAAATAAAATACAGCTAGTGATCCAAAAAACATAAACAAAAACAAGGTTATTGGTCCAATTGCTTTGTAACTAATATCAATTATTCTTGAAGCACCAAAATAAACAAGAAGCATTTTTATAAAAGACTTGAAAAAATAAGCTATTGCAAAAAATAAAAATGCATGTCTGAAATATTTTATTCCTTTGTATGCACTTAATTCATACATTTCTTTTGTAGAAAAATAAATCATTAAACTGGATACAATTATTACAAATGAATAAATAAGTTCTGTTCCTATGCTTTGAATCAATGAATGTATTGGAGGTCCTGCCATTTTTGTTGTATCCTGTTTATTATATATATTTAATTGATTATTTAAAGATTTTTAAGAGGAATGGACTTTCTGTCCATCTTGCTTTTAAATAAAATTTTACTTTAATTTTCATATAGATGTAAGGAGGAATATAAACATGAAAAAAATAACAGCGGGAGTTTTGGCTTTTTCAATAATAGCTCTTTTAGGTGTTAGTCTTGTTGCTGCTTTTCCCTTTGGATTTGGTAAAGGTGCTATGCAAGATTTAACTGAAGAACAACAATTAGAAGCTCAAGCTTTCCATGAAGAATTGCAAAAAGCAATAGAAAACAAAGACTTTGAAGCTTGGAAGAACCTTATGCAAGCTCAGTTAACTGAAACAAATTTCAATTCTCTTGTTGAAAGACATCAGAATATGGAATTTAATCAAGGTGAATCTCAACAGTTAAGGCAACAAGTTCAAGAAGCAATGCAAGCAGGCGATTATGAAACTGCTCAGCAATTAAGAGAACAAATGGGCAAGAATACAATGGGCTTTGAAAACGGAAAAGGATTTGAAAAAGGCAGACAATCTCAAATGAAAGGCTCAGGTTGCACTTTGAATTCTAATTAAGAATAATTTATTATTTTTTTTGATTTGAAAATGGACATAATGTCCATTTATATTATTTTAATTCTTTACGATGGTAGAATAAATCAGATAAAATAACGGGGTTCTTTAGAAAAGAACCTACGATGGTAGAAAGCTACACCAGAAAAGAAC
>CAYWFA010000068.1:0-2848 GCA_964457815.1 Candidatus Woesearchaeota archaeon | reverse complement strand
ATAAGGTGCATTGGAATAACAATAATTGTAATGTTAATATTCAAACCAAAATTATTTCCTACCAATAAAAAATTAAAATTACATATTATTTTAGTTGGGATAATCTGGACTGCCTATCGTATAATAACTTATTATGGTTACATCAAAATAGGGGTTATTTCAACAACATTAATACTAATGATGGGTCCAATATTTATTTATACATTTGCAAAAATCATTCTTAAAGAAAAAATAAACACCAGAAATATAATTTCATCAGTTATAATTCTTGCCTGTGTAGCTTATGCAATGCTTGCTTAAATAATTTCAAGGAATAATCTCTGGACCAAAATATCTTTCAAATTCAAAATCATATTCAAAAACAATTTTACTCTCAATTAATTCGTTTATTTTAGGTATTCGTTTCTTAATTCCTTCAATTAAATAGATTACAGTATCGCAAATTAATTTTTGTCCTTCTTTTGACCAAAGTTGAGCATAATTGCTGTATAAACATCTTCCTCCACAAACATCCAAATATTCACATGAGGTACAAGGTTCTATGACATAAAGTTCTTTCAATAATTCACTGGAATCTTTAATGTCTCCACAATAAAAATCCTTAATTCCACTCATAATTGGACATGCTAAGATTTTTCCATTTGTAGAAATTGTATAATTTGCATATCCAGAACCACATTGAAGTTTCATTTTCTTATTGTAATATAAACTTTCAAATATTCCTAAAAAAGGATAAAATTTCAAAACCTTGTTTTTTTCAATCATATAATCAACCCAAAAATCCAGCAATCTGTTAATGGATTTGTTGTATTCTTTAACAAATATTTTAAATTGTTTGTAATTAAAATCACTTTTATAAAATCCAGCATCAATCTGCCAGTGAATTGAATCAAAAATTCCTTTCTCAATTAATCCAACAATATGTGTAGCTTGAGCATAAATATCTGAAAACGACAATGTCATTCTTGCAACAATCTCTCCTTTGTATCCTTTTTCTCTAAGTTCAATTAAATTCTTCAAAACCTTCTGATAAGTTCCAAGTCCCCTATTATAATCTGTTCTTCTCATATCTCCATCAATTGAAACCAACATCTTTGAAATTTTTTTAATATAAATCAAAGGAATTTCGTCCAACAATTTTCCATTTGTTTGCATGTAAAATTTTACTTTCTTTTTAGATGCTTCAACAGCATCAATTATTTCCTTCATCTTGTTGAAATTCACTAAAGGCTCGCCTCCATAAAATATCAAACAATCTTGATCCTTCAAGAATCCTGCAATCTCAACGCCTTTAACCTTTGAATCACAGGGAACATCATAATCAAACTCAAATTTTTCTTTAAGCCCATTGTCAAATTCTTGCAATGATTTTTGATAGCAATATCTACATTTAGAATTGCATTTTTCAGTTAAAATTATATGATAATACATAAAAATGATTGGAATATTCAGTTTTTAAGTATTATTGAAAAGCACTTTATTCTATAATAAACTCTAATCCGGTCATTTTGGATATTTTCTTTGCATGTTTTTTATCTGGTTTAATCCAATAACCCCCTCCCCTACCAGAAAGAAAATATTTTCCGTTTTTCCTTTTAAATCTCCCTGCTCCAACAATCGTATAATTTTCTCCTTGAATTACTGGAACTTCAATCTTTTCTCCATTAAAACTTTCTTCAAAAGTATTATACTCAATTTTTAAATGATCCAATAATTCATTGAAAATATGTCCATGTAATAATTTACCTGAGCCAAACCACAAATAAAATTGATTATTAGCATGAACCTGAATAAAATTGCCTTCTTCTTTATCAAAATTATTTATTGTAGAAACTTCTACCATCTTATTCCAATCCACTCATAAAATCCCCTTCTCTACCTCTCTCACCTGTAAAGCTCATCCTGCCTTTTCTATCTGGTTTAGAAGCAATAACATCATCAATTCTTAAAATCATATTTGCAACTTCTGTTGCAGAATCAATCTCTTGACTTTTAATGTTGTAAGGTTCAATGATTTTAGCTTCAAGAACATTTCCAACTTTATTTTCAAATAAATTTAATCCTGCATTTTTATCTCCGGAATCATGTTTGGCTTTTAATTCAGTTAGAATATCAATTGGATCTAAACCTGCATTCTCTGCTAGAGTTATAGGTATAAATTCCAATGCATTTGCAAATTCTTCTACAGCTAATCTTTCTCTTCCCGAAAGAGTTTGTCCAAATTGTTTTAATCTCTTTGAAACTTCCATCTCAATAGCTCCTCCTCCAGGCACAATTAATCCAGATTTCAAAACACATGAAACGTCTCCTAATCCATCTTCTATTGCTCTTTCAATTTCATCCATAACATGTTCGCTTCCTCCATGAACAAGTATTGTGACAGCCTTAGGATTTTTGCAACCCTTAATGTAAGTATAAGAATCATTTCCTCTTTTGATATTTTCAACAATTTCCGCTGAACCCAATTCAAATTGAGTTAAATCGTTTAAATTACTGATTATTTTAGCTCCAGTAGCTTTGGCAATTTTTTGCATATCTTTTCTTGCAACTCTTCTACAAACATAAATATTATTTCTCGCTAACAAAAAACTTGCAAAATCATCCACCCCTTTCTGACAAAAAACAACATTTGCAGTGGATTCTTTAACTAAATTTACAATTTCTTTTATTGAATCTTCTTCTTGAAGCAAAAATCTTTGCAATTGTTCAGGTGAAGAAATTGAAACTTCTGTTTTTAATTCAAGGGTTTTCAATTCCAAAGGAACATCAATTAATGCGATTCTTGCATCTTTGACTTGAGAGGGCATCTCCAAAGAAATCTTTCCTTTATCAATAACAATCCCAGAAA
>CAYWFA010000067.1:0-2864 GCA_964457815.1 Candidatus Woesearchaeota archaeon | reverse complement strand
ATCATTCTCTGAAATTGATATAAAATCTATCTGTAGTGTTGGCGATGGGAATAAAAGGGGCGATGAAAATAAGACTGGTTTTAAAGGAATTGGATTTAAATCAGTTTTTGCGCATTCTGAATATGTTATTATAAAATCAGGAAAATACTGTTTTAAGTTTGATAAGCAAGAATCAAATAATTGGAATTCAAATTGGGGAAAAGAAAGCGATTGGAAAACTGAAAGAAAAGCTGACAATAAGGATGAAGAAATAAAAATACCTTGGCAAATAATTCCTATTTGGACTGAAATCCCTGAGAAATTAAAAGATTTAACTGTTTTCAGTCAAAATGAATACAATGTTGCGACCGTTATTAAGCACAACAAAATTGAGGAATTAAAGGACTCTCTCGTAGAACTTTTTTCTAAAAGCCAAATCATATTATTCTTAAGAAGTAAAGAAATTAAAATCACAATAAATACAACCAGAAAATTAGTTCTTGAAAAAACAATTTTAAAAGATGATGTCGCTGTAATAAAGCAAGATAATGTTGTCACAAGCGAATGGTTGATTAAAAATGTACAATTTGATATTATCGATGATATCCAGTCTAAAATTAGAAACGACAACAGATATCCCCGTAAATTAAGAGAATCCAAAAAAACAGAGATTTCATTTGCAATTCAATTAGAAAAAGGGAAATTAAAGCCGGCAGACGAGGACAAACGACTTATATTTACATACCTACCAACCTCTATAAACTACGGATTGCCTTTTCTAGTCAATGCAAATTTCTTAACTGACGCAGGTAGAGAAAGTATTCACAAAGATTTAGAGTGGAATCATTGGTTATTCACTCAAATACCAATCAAATATTTTGAGTGGATTTCAAAATTAGCCGACAAAAACAGCAAATTCAACAGACAGTTTCTAACCGTATTGCCGCAAAGGCTGAATGGATTTAATGAACTTGAAAATAAATTTAATGACGGGTTCGATGAAGCAATAGAAACAATTGCTTTTATCCCAAACTTACATGGTGATTTGCTGAAAGTTTCTGAATCACTTTTTGACGAAACCAATATATCTGATTTTATAAGTAAACAAACACTTCTGAATTACATAAATACTGACACCAACAAAAATTTTTCGATTACTTCTTTTATTCCTTATCTAAAGCCAATTAATACACTTAAGCAATTAGGATTAAATATATTCCGCATTGAAAAACTTGAGGGATTTTTCACTTCCGAGGTATTTTCAAATGAACACCGAATAGAGGAAAACTTCAAATTAATTTCATTTCTTCATAAACAAGCAAACCATAATCAAAGAAATGAGAATGAGAATGATTGGAATTATCGATTAAAAAACATACCATTCATTTTCGATGAAAATGAAAAACTACAGAGACCTGAACTTATTTATTTTCCAGCAGTTGAATTTTCAGAAGATTTTAAGGACGAACTTTGTATAATAAATAAAACTGTTCTAAATGAAATAAATAAAAACCTGCTAATAAAAAATTGGCTTGAAGATTTGGGGGTAAAAGAACCAACTGATGTGAACTTTGTAGAGAAAACAATAATCGGTGATAGTGAATTTATTAAGGAAGAAAATGCTTTGAAAATCGGTAGATATTTATTTAATGCCCACAAAAAAGGAGTTTTAACAGATTATCATTTTTCAAAATTACACCATATTAATATTTTAACCCAACAAGGAACATTAAAGAAGACTCAGGATTGTTTTCTTTCAGATTTTTATGAGCCAGTATTGAAATTAGAAAAAGTATCTGATGTTGATTTTTTTGTATCAGAAAACTATTTTGAAAATAAGGATTTGAAAATTGAATGGAAAGCTTTCTTTCTAAAAATAGGAATAAATGAAGATGTTGAATGGGGTTATCAAACAATAAAATTTGACTACCAAGAGGAATGGAAAAAAAGATTTGATAAAGATTACCTTGAACAAATATGGAATGAAAGTCGAAAATATTCTTGGATAGCATGGGAAGGTTGGGATAAAAATGGGAAAGGTTATGGTTTTTATCCAAATGAAATTTCATTTATGGGGTTACCATTCATTAAATATGTAACTGAATATGATTTTTCAAAAATGTATTTCAATAGAATCTTTGAAAAAGAAATTCCTGAATTAAACAATCGAATTAGTGTTTCGGGTAGTACTGGTATGATTGGTAGGTCGCTATCTTTAGATAGCGATGATTTGAAAGTGCTTGGAGAACATATAAATTATATAAAATGGGTATTGAATAATTTTTCAATTTTCCCCGTTCAGTCAAAAGAGTGTAAGAAATCTTCGGAAGTATTCAACAACGCAATTCCTCAAATTAAAGAAATCTCAGGGAAATATCTTCCAATACTAGATTATTCAGGGATAATTTCAGCACAATGGCAAGAGATTCTTAAGTTTAAAGAACAATTAAAACTAGACGATTATCTGACAATACTTACAGAAATATGGCAAGACACAGAATTAAGTGAGGATGAACAAAAAGAAAATAAAAAACGAGTCTTTTTGATTTATCAAAAACTTGCAGAATTATACTCTAATTTGCACATAAATGACCTGAGCAAATTTAAAGTTTGGAGCAATTCTAACAAACTTTTAGCAAGAGACGGGAAATTTTATTTGCCAAGTGAACTGTCTATTGTAACAATTGATGGTTTTAATGCAGATAAATTGATTTACACTGAAAATAAAGTTGAAGATAGTTTAATCCGCCTTTTTGACTTTTTGGGTGTCAAAGTTATAGACAAGGTAACGCCCAAATTCTCTAATAGTATTGTGTCTCAGGAAAGTTTGCGTATGCAACTTGAATATATTGCACCATTAATTGCGCTTGTTGCTGTTGAAAAAT
>CAYWFA010000066.1:0-2912 GCA_964457815.1 Candidatus Woesearchaeota archaeon | reverse complement strand
CTAAATCAGTTCAAAGAATGTTGTTCTGAAGATTTTGTGGTTTCAGCCGCGCTTATGCCAGATGCTCACAAAGGGTATTGCGCTCCTATAGGAGCAGTTCTTGTAACCAAACAAAAAATAGTTCCTGCTTGGATAGGATATGATATAGGATGCGGATTAATCGCAGTTAGGATTAAAGGAAAAGATATTCTTGAAAAAATTCTAAACAACAAACAAAAAATATACAACGAAGTCATAAAAGCAATTCCAATGGGTGTCGGAGAATATCAAAATCCAGCAAATATATCAGAAAAAACCAAACAAGAATTCAAAAAATTAATTGAAAATTTTCAAAAAAAGCCTTACAACAAAGATATTCTTCATTTCTTGAAAAACACTTCACTTAAAAATTTAGGAACATTAGGAGGAGGAAATCACTTCATTGAAATAGGATTTCACAAAAAAGAAGTTTGGTTGATAATCCATTCAGGAAGCAGGGGAATCGGACACAGAGTTGCAAAAAGATACATGATAAAAGCTTCCAACAGCAAAGACAATTTTGAAAGAACCTTTCCTTTAGATGTTGATTCTGATTTAGGTAAAGAATATCTCAATATCCTTGATTTTGGATTGGAATATGCTTTACTTAACAGGCTTGAAATGAGTTACAAAGTTGTTGAAGCACTAGAACAAGTATTAAAAGAAAAATTGAAAACAGAATTATGGGTAAACAAAAATCATAATCATGCAATCTATGAAAAAGGATTTTATATTCATAGAAAAGGTGCAACCCCTGCAAAAAAACAAGAAAAAGGAATTATTCCAGGAAACATGAGAGATGGTTGTTTTTTAGTTCAAGGTTTAGGAAATTCTAAATTTTTGAATTCTTCTTCCCATGGAGCCGGAAGAAGTTTAAGCAGAAAACAAGCCAAAGAAAAGATATCTATGGAAGATTTCAAAAAATCAATGCAAGGAATTCAAGGAACAGTTTCAATGAAAACCTTGGACGAATCTCCAATGGCTTACAAAGATATCAACAAAGTTATGGAAGCTCAAAAAAAATCAATTAAAGTAATAAAGGACATTAAGCCTTTAATTAATTGGAAAGGATAATTTTTATTTTTCTTTTTTAATCTTTCAAACAAAACATCTTGAGTTGTCTTGGTGAATAATAATCCGCATTTGCAGAAATAACAACAGATTTAGCATAAATCTCTTTACCATCGTCATCTATTGTACAGGGTTCATTTATAACGCATATTTTAGCACTACACTCCAACTCGTTTGGTGATAAAAATTCTATTCTTTCTTTTAAAAGAGGAGCATCACTTTCAAAACCCTCCCATTCAAGAGGCAAAGCATCTATGTTTATGCTCAATATTTCTGCCCTTAAACTATCATTTAATTGAACATCTCTTAAAACTGCAACTTGCCTTTGAGAGATTTCTTCTTGCAAATTTAATTTAGGAGAAGAATTCGCACTTGAAACAATAAGCACAATACTTGCTAGCAAAACAATCGATACAAATGCTTCAACTAATCTTATCCATCCTTTTTTATTTTTTATTTTTTTTACCATAGTTTAATTTTCAAATAACCCGCATTTATTTTTCCTTGTAAATCAATATACTCTATAGGAACATCTTTCACATATATGCTTGTTGAAATTTCACTGTCCAATTCCTCATGAGTTTTTTCAATTAATGTTCCATTAGATAAAACTATTCCAAATGTAAAATCCATATCCTCAGGAACATCCATGTTTTCTTTTAAATCATCATAATCTCCAGTAGCAATTATAGTTCGAATTTTTTCTTGAAAAACGTATTTATCTGTTTTTGTAAGTCCAATAGTTTCACCGGCAGAATTACAAGAAGAACCAGTAGGAATAGGTGAATTAAATTCTTCAGAATAATATATCTTGAATAATGTTTCTTCAGGGGTTATCTCATCTATTGTAATAAAATCTCCATTTGCACGAACTCTGTTTTCCAATATTTTTCCAGAAGAGTTTTCAACAACAATTCTTTCTCCTATTCCAAGACTGCTCATTGAATTATCTAAAGTTAAACAAGTTTCTGTGGAAGAAGGAAAGTAAATCGAAACAACTTTAACATCTTCAGAGATTTCATTCAATAAATCGTACTCTAAACTATCAAATAAATTCATTTTATCTTGTTGCTTAACTATCGAAGGTCTTGAAGCAGCTAAAAGAAAAACCACAAAGACAATAAATATTACAAAAGATATTATCACTTCAACATGTGTACCTTTACGGTTTTTTGGAAAAAAACTGTAATTCGAAAAACTTTTACTTTCAATCTTTTTATTCATTCTTCCCTCTTTTTTATAAAATAACTAAATAAATGAAGTTTTTAAAACTAATTTTTCCAATCAACTTCAATATCATCAGTTCTTTGAGAAGCATTAATGTCTAATTCTTGAATATTCTTGTCTGTAAAAACATTTGATTTTGCTTTCAACATGATTTCTCCAAGAAAAGCAATCATTGCACCATTATCCACCAATAAACTTCTTTCAGGACAGAAAAATTTTGCTCCCCTCTCTTCGCACATTATTTCGCACATTTCCTGTAATCTGGAATTACATGCAACTCCTCCTCCAAGTAAAAGTTCGTTTTTTCCTGTATGGGCTAAAGCCCTCTCAGCAGTTTCAACAAGCATAGCAAACACAGTTTCCTGAAGAGAAAAAGATAAATCTTCTTTGGAATATTTTCCAGATTCAATTTTTTGTTTTAAATTTGTTAATATTCCTGAAAGAGTTACATCCATTCCTTTAACTTTGTAAGGCAATTCAATGTAATTCTTTCCTTGCTTGGCTAGTTTCTCAACTACTGGCCCTCCAGGAAATCCTATTCCAGAATACCTTGCAAAATTATCAATGAAATTTCCAACCCCTATATCCAAGGTTTC
>CAYWFA010000065.1:0-2929 GCA_964457815.1 Candidatus Woesearchaeota archaeon | reverse complement strand
AGGATCATCCTTTACATCGAGACCTTGAAAAAGTGTAAAGGATGATCCTTATTGGCCCCCCTGCGGGCGCATAGATACAGGAGAATAATCAATGAGTGATCCATTTGACCTTTCCGGTGAGACTCGAATTATTGAATCAAATATCCGGAATGTTTTTACTCCTCATCAACCAATTGATTCTGTAGATTTCTTTTTTGGCAGGAGTGAAGAAGTAAAAAAAGTAATTGAGACATTAAACACGCCTGGTTTACACTTTCTGTTGTACGGAGAACGAGGTGTAGGAAAATCTTCTCTCGGAAATATTGCTGTAAAATTGCTCATTGAAATCTTATATAAGGATTGCACTTTCGTTAAACGCTGTGATAAGCAGACTACTGTTGAAGAAATATTTGAAAAGCCTTTATCCTCTGTTGGTGTAAATGTTTATGAATTGTCGTCAGTGACGAAAGAAACTTCAGGCATATGTGGTGGGTTTGATCTAAAAGTTGTTAAATTAACTGGAAGTGATGGCCAAGAAAAACAAATAACTTATCGCGCGAACACTATCTCGCCAAGCTATATATCTGAAAAGCTCTTATCGAAGAGGGGTGTAATATTTATTGACGAATTTGATGCATTAAAACAAGAAACGAAAGAGAAAGTAGGTGAACTAATTAAACTACTTAGCGATGAAAAGTCTCCATTTAAATTGTTAATAGTCGGTGTAGGTAATAATATTATTGATTTGCTTTCAGGTAATGCTTCAAATAATAGGCATGTAAAGCAGATAAAATTATCTCGGATGAAACCAGAGCAGATTAGTGAGATAATTAATAAAGGTTCTGTTAAAATTAATTTAAAATACGAAAAAGACGTCGTTGAAAAGATTACTGATATTGCAGCAGGTTATCCGCATTTTGCTCATCTACTTGCATTAAAATCTGGAGAAAATGCAATAAGACAAAACTTAAAAGTAGTAACAAATGAACTATTGGTTCAATCAATTAATGAATCACTACAGGACACTGAAGAACTTCTACAACAAGCATGGAGCTCCACAATGAACTCACTTCAAAGTGAGTTGTATTTACAGATACTTATAGTGTGTGCTTCAATTACTAGCAATGAAATTAGAGCTAATCAATTAAGAGCAGGATTGAAAAGAATGTTTGGAATAAATTATGAACAAAATGTTTTGAATCAGTATTTAACAAGACTTGTATCAGATGATGAAAATAAAATTTTACATAGAATATCGAAAGGAATATATAGATTTAGTGACCCAAGAATGTCAAGCTTCGTAAAAATAAAAGCCATTGGATACAAAAAGTAAGAAGTCTAACAATCGCTTCAACCTGACTTGCCCTTTGTCATGAAAATTGCATGGTCGCTGCGCTCCTTTCATGCAATTTTCACGCCAATCCGCTTCGCGGAACGGGCGGCGCAGGTTAAGCGTATGTTGGACGGACGCGCTTCGCGCGCACATTGAATATTGACTTTCCGGCTTAACGTGTGTATAATATTCTATGTACATACACATCTAATCTCGGAGGTTTTAAAATGCGCACAAATATCGTCATAGATGATCACTTGATGAATGAAGCCTTAATAATTTCAGGCTATAAAACAAAAAAGGAGACTGTAGAGGAAGGATTGAAGCTTCTCATTGCTATGAGGAACCAATCAAGAGTGCGAAAATATAGAGGAATGTTGAAGTGGGAAGGCGATCTTGATGCAATGAGAACTGACAAATGATCGTTGCAGATACATCTGTATGGATTGACTATGTGAATGGTGTTGTAACGCCACAAACAAACATGCTTGATATTGAATTAGAAAATAGAAGAGTAGCTACTGGAGATCTGATAATAGTAGAATTTTTGCAAGGATTCCGAGAAGACAACCAATTTCATGAAGCAAAAGATCTGATGGATTCACTTGAATATTTTGATTTTGTAGGAAAAGAAATAGCTATTAATGCTGCACAAAACTTTCGAAAGTTAAGAAAAAAAGGAATTACGATTAGAAAGACCATAGATGTATTAATAGCTACATTTTGTATTGAATATGGATTTGAACTTTTACACAATGATAGAGATTTTGATCCAATGGAAGAAGTGTTAGGATTAAGAGTAAAGAGATAAAAATCGTCCAACAATCGCTTCAACCGGATAGCGCTATTGTCACGGTTTGTGCTGCTCGCTATCGCTCGCTGAACGCACAAACCGCGCCAATTTAACGCGCTACCGGTTAAGCGTATGTTGGACGGACGCCTGCGGCGCGCAAGGCAAAATCAATTCGCCGTGTACACCAATTCGAAGCTTGGTATGAATGTAAATTAGAAAATAGCCTGGTATGAGATTAAGTAGATTTTCAGGTTGTGAAAAATTAAAATGAGTAATTGAAAATAGTACTACTAACTAAAAAAAAGTCAGTCGGTACATCCCTACTCTATTTTGAACTCAAATCTTAATTGGCTAGATTTTATTTGTAACGAAAGCTTATTGCTCTTGCGTTTCTTAAGTCTCAAAGAGTGTTTTTGGCTTTTCTGCCAATATTAAAAATGCAAGAGCAATAAAGCTTAGGTTTTTAGTAATAACGAAATAAGAAAACTAAAATCGCCAATTAAGATTTGGGAATTGAAATAAGGCCTTATAGTTTTCAAAGAAAGAAAACCAATTTTCTATTTTTTATGAATGTAAAGAAATCAAATTGGTATTTTCAAAAGATAAAGAAAAGCAGAATAATAACAAGAAGAAAAAACCGTCCAACAATTGCTTCAACCTGACAAATCCTTTGTCACGGTTTGTGCAAGTTTGATTTGAGTTTAAGAAGCTTGGTTCTGGAAGCACAAACCGCGCCAAGCCCTGCGGGCCGGATTTGCAGGTTAAGCACATGTTATGTCGGCGCGCTTCCGCGCGCTAAAGGGACAAATAATTTGAATAATCAG
>CAYWFA010000064.1:0-2934 GCA_964457815.1 Candidatus Woesearchaeota archaeon | reverse complement strand
TTACAGATAAAATACAACCTTCTGACATGGAAGAAGTTTCTAAATCTCTTGAATCATTTAAGAATAAAAAAGATGTTGAATTTAATCCTAAAATACTTGATATCATCAAAAAAGAATTCAAGGAATTTCAAGTAGTGTTGTAACAACCGAAATCCTTTTTAACCTTTGATTTTCTTGTTTATTTATGAAATATCTGTTTGTTCTTGGAAGAAATATCGAATTGTCTTTAGCGGAAACAAAAAGCTTTCTTAAAAGAACAGATAATGAGATTCTTCAAGAAAAATTAATTGGAAATGGTTTTTTGGTTGATTTAAAAAACACTTTAGATGCTGGAGCAGTTGATTTGCTTGGAGGAACAATTGGCATAGGGATTGTTATATGTAACATCAAGGATATTGATAAAAAAGAGGTTTATTTCGGGACTGAGAATAATTTCAATTATGTTTTGTGGGATTTTTCAGAACATACCTCTAATGTTTCAGAGTATCTTAAAAGAAGATTTAGATCAGAAGAGCTTAGAGCTGTTGAAAAGCAGTTTGGAGGAAACATAAAAAAACAAGATAAAGGATTTATAAGAAAACCTTCTTCTAATTTAATTCATGAAGAATATTTTGTTTTTGAAAATTTATTTGGGAGAATAATTCAAAAGTGCAATTACAAAGAAATTGAAAAAAGAGATATGGAAAAACCGGTAAGAAGAGAAGAGTTAAGCATTTCTCCTAGGCTTGCTAAAATAATGATTAATCTTTCAGAAGTTAAAGAAAATCAAGTTTTATTGGATTGTTTTTCAGGAATTGGAGCTATAATGATTGAAGCGTTGAATATGGGAATAAAAGCCGTGGGTATAGATAAAGATGAAAGTGCTGTGGAAGGTGCAAGGCAAAATCTTCAATGGTTTAAATTTCCAACCTCTGCTTACAAATTACTTCATGGAAATTCAACTAAATTAAAAATAAGTCCCGTTAATGTATTGGTGTGTGAACCTGATTTTGGAAACATTCTTAGAAAAACTCCTAGAAACAATGAAGCTGAAAATATGATTAAAAAATTTGAGAATCTTATGATTGATGTTTTAAACAACCTTAAATCAAATGTTTCAGGAAAAATTGTTTTCACTGTTCCTCTTATAAGTACTGGAAGGGAAAGAGTAGGGTGTGATTTTTCAAGATTATGTTCTAAGACAGGTTTAAGAATTGAAGAAGGGTTTCCATTGCCTGAATTCAGAGAAGGACAGATTGTTGGCAGAGAAATTGTTGTGATGACAAGATAAGCTATTAAGAAACCTTTTTAGGCCTTACGCTTTCACCGAAGCTCGACCTAAAACCTTATAGGTAAGGTTTTTAAACTAATTTTCTTGATTAATACCTATGGTAAAAGGAAAAGTTGTACAATTTAGAAGAGGAAGAAAGACTGTTCATGAAAGACATTTCTTAATTGAAATTCAAGATGTTTCAAATAAAGAAGATGCAACTAAATTTGTAGGTAAAAGTGTTTTATGGAAGAGTCCTGCTGGAAAAGAAATTAATGGCAAGATTGCTGCTACTCATGGAAGTAAAGGTGTTGTAAGGGCTATTTTTGAGAAAGGTCTTCCTGGACAAGCAATTACAACAGAGGTTGAGGTTAAATAAATGGCATCATTAAGAAAAGCAAATGCATATTCAAAGAGAATAGTTGTTCCTTATACAAGAACAAGTAAAAGAAAAAAAAGAGCTTATATTAAGGTAGTTCCTCCTCAGAAAATTGTTAAGTTTAGCATGGGTGATGGAAATACTTATGAAACTGGAAAATATCCCCATAAACTTTCTTTGGTTACAACCGAATCTGTGCAAATAAGACATAATGCATTTGAAGCTTGCAGACAGTATATCAATAAATTATTAGATAAAAATGCTAATGGGCAGTATTTTTTCAGGGTTGTTCCTTTTCCACATCATATTCAAAGAGAGAATAAAATGCTTACTGGTGCGGGAGCAGATAGAATGCAAACAGGAATGCAACTATCTTTTGGTAAATCTGTAGGTAAGTCGGCTGTATTGAAACCAAATGCAGAAATTTTCTTTGTTGCTGTTTCAAACCCTAAAGCTTTGATTGTAGCAAGAAAAGCTTTCAAGGACATAAAAGCAAAACTTCCTTGCAAAACAAGAGTGGTTTATGAATTGATGCCTACTTCTGATAAAAGTGAATGATTTTGTTACTTTTAGTTAATGGTAACAAAACCGAAAGATTTATAAAGTTCAAGTTTCTATAAAATACATGGTAGACAAAGAAGAAAAATCAAAGGAAGAATTAATTGCAGAGTTATCTATGAAGAACTTGCAAGGTTCTATGTGGAATTATGCTGCTCCTGAATTTATAACTCCTGCAGAATATGGAAATCTTGCAAATTCAAGTCAAGCATTATATGCCCAATCAATAAGTAAATCTCCTGAGCAATATATTTATGAACAATTATTCTTACCTCAACTTGCAAAGAAAGGGGGAGCAATAACAAGCCCATACTTACAAAATACTTCCGCTGCAATATTACAAGAATCTTTATTAAGCATCAAAATTGAAGATGCACTTAAATTTATGAAATATGAGGGAAAAACTAATCCAGAATATGCTGGAAAATATGTAAACCAACTTGATGAGAAAGTTGCTGGAGCTATAGTTGGTTCAGCTATACAATATAAGACTGATGGATTGGTTCAAGGAATACTTGATTTAAGAATGAAAGGAATTTCCAAGAATTTAGAAACTATAATTGGAGAACCTGAAAAGAAAGAGTAATTCTTATAGATAGATTAATAAAGTACTTCTTAAGTAATTTTTTACTTATTCATAATCATGGCAAATAAAAAATACTCGGCTAACAATGGAAGCACACAAAGATATAGTTTGACTCCTATTAAAGAGATTGCTGTGAGAAACGAGTTAACTCCTGAAGAAGTA
>CAYWFA010000063.1:0-3044 GCA_964457815.1 Candidatus Woesearchaeota archaeon | reverse complement strand
AAAAAATAAATCCCTCCACCAAGAGTCGAACTTGGGATCTTCCGGGTTCTGCTTTCATTCACAGATTCCTTCAGGAATGGCTTATCATGTTTCATTCTAATCCACTATTTTTATGGAATGTCCACATTAGCTATAAGCTACAGCCAGACGCTCTAACCACTGAGCTATGGAGGGCTTTTTGTTGTTCCCTGATATCTCAGTGGTTTACCTTTAGGTTTTAACCACTGAGCTATGGAGGGATGTTGTGTGGAAATAAATGGCATAATTCTTTTTTAAAACTTTGTCTTTGAAAGAAAAATATCTCTTTTCGTTTTACTGTTATTATTAACCCTTTTTTAAATATACTTTGCAATCTATCCTCTATAAAATCGAAGAGTTTAAAAACCCGTATATACATAAAAAGGAATAAAATGAGGTCAAAAATGAGTGACGATACAGACTTCCTCGAAGAGGAAGATTTGGATCAAGAGATTGATTCTCTTGGTCTTGATGACTAAAGATCTTTTTTTCTAATTCTTTTATTTTTTTATTTCAAAGACAATCTTGTTGTTGTTTTTGTCTAGTTCTGGAAAATCACTTTCTATTACAAATTCTATGTTTTTCACTTCTATTTGGTTTACCCAAATGTTTGATATCGAAACTTTTCTTCCATAACCAATATCAATCTCCGGGATATCTATTTCTTTGACTTGTTTTTCGTCTGCAAATACTTTTACAGTTGTTTCTTCGGCTTGTTTTAATCCATTGTTTCTTAAACTAAAGTTTATATCTAAGTATCTTCCGTGCATTTTAGCTGTTGCATCTTCAAAAAGCAAGTCTGCATTGCTTGGGATGGAATAAATCTCATTTATGAAATTTATTGTGTCTTCGCCTATTGTTTGAGAACATCTACTTATTTCATACATTATATTATTTGGATTTTCTGAATGGTCAAATCCTAATACATGCAATAATTCATGTATAGCTATGTTTGGATTTTCACAATCAGAATCTTTTAAAAGAAGTATTTTTCCTGCTTCAATTACATTCAAGTTTCCTGCAATTGTTATATTGGTTGGTCCCCCTTCTCCTGCTATAAACAATTTTCCTTCATATCTAACTGCTTCATCACATGTTACAGTTATTTGTTGATTTTGAGTTACAGGATAGAATTCCAAAATTGTTTGTTGTTCCATTATATCAAAAGCTAGTTCCATATCATTTTTTCTTTGTAAGGGGCAATCTTCAATTCTATAAGATATAACTTTATCGGGAAATCTCATATTCTCATAAAATTGAGCGGGGACAGTTTCATAAGAATTTAAACTGAAATTATGGTTGGTGTTTGAAGAAAGATCGAATTCTGTGCTGGTTATTGGTATAAACCAGTAAATAGAAACCAACAAAATAATTACTATTATTATCAAAATGCTGTTTAAAAGTTTGGTGTTCATTGTTCAACAAATGAAATTTATTTTATAAAGCTGTTGTTGGTGTTTTGGGGTTGTTATTGAATTAAATGGGTTAATATTCAGATTATTAGTCATTACACAGTTACATCAAAATAGAAATATTTATAAAGTAGTGTTTTAGTATAATTGTTACCATAAAATGACAAAAAAGAAACTTGTTAACAAAGTTGCAGGTGCTTTAGTAGGGACAGCTTTAGGATTACTTCCATTATCTGTTGATGCACAAGATTATAATTCAATTCAAAAAGGAGTTAATGCTCCAACATATGTAACAGAAACTCCCACACATGTTGTTTATCATTTTAATTTCAATAAAGATCTTCAGAGAGCAATAAAAAGTTCTTCAAACCCTTTTATTGATTTAAAAGGGGGCAAAGACAGTTATAAGGTTCTTGATCCAGACACTACAGGATACACTTTATATTATTCAAAGAAAAATTTCAATGAGCCTCTTATAGAAAAAAGACAAGTTGCATTAAATATAAGGGGAGACGAACATATGAGCCCATGTGATGTAAATGGATTAGGAAGTAAAACAAATGGACTTGTTTCATTTTTTTGGAGCCCTTCCATGGGCTTTTCAGAAAAACCAGAACAGCCTGAAGTTGTTCAAGAAGTTAATCAAGAAATTCCAAAACAAAAATCTACTGCAGAACAACCTGCTAGCAATTACAATATAACAAACATACAAAACACCTCAAATACAACAAATAATTATTATGCTGATACAGCAAGCAAGAAAACTGAAAAAGTGAAAGGAGAGGGTTTAGAGCTTAGACTTTTACTTGAAGGAAATAAAACTGTAAATCCAATTGAAAGTCCTTTTTGGGGTACTACTGGGGCAGTTCAATTAGGAAAAGGCGCAGTATGGGCAGGACCTTATGCTACAGTTGGGTTTGGAAAAGATATAGGTTCTTCTTCAACACCTGTTTATCATGAAACTTTATTGAATCAACCACTTCAATTATTTACTGTAACAGAAGGAACAAGAAATGAAAGTGCAGAATTAGCTTATCCTGTTGAATTCGGAGGGTTATTGTCTGTTGGAAGCAAAGATCAAAGGGTTCGAGTTAATTTAAGTTACGGTGTTGTTAAAGAACAAACTTCTACAAGCGATGTTGTTGAAACAGGACACGATTGGATAACTCAAAATGGAAGTGTTGTAGGCGAGAAAAAACCTTATTCAATTACATTGAAAGATGGAGTAGATACAGATAAATATGTTCCAACACAAAAAGTTGGAGTTGATGTGCATCCTTTCAAAAAATCTGGGTTTTATTTAGGTGCTGAAGCTCAACACAGAGGAAAGGTTAAATCAAAAATGGATAGAATTAATTTTAATGTTAAAGCTGGATTGAGATTTGGAGGAAAAAGAAAATGAATAAAGCATATAAATTAATGTTTACAATTTTTGTTTTCTTTTTTGCAGTTGTGATTTTAACAGCTATACCTTCAGTTTCTTCTGGCTCTGAAGTTATAAATACATTTTTAGTTTATGAGGATTCTGCTTCTTCAACTTCAAAGACAGTTACTCAGGGAGATTATTTTAATGTTGTAATGGTTGCATATGGTCATGGAGAAGCTTTGCAATAT
>CAYWFA010000062.1:0-3095 GCA_964457815.1 Candidatus Woesearchaeota archaeon | reverse complement strand
GGGATTCAAGCATATCTTCAGGTATTTTTGCTTTTCCCATTCCAGGAATCATGTTCTTTATTTTATCGAATCCTCCTATTTGATTCATGGATTTGACTTGTTCAATTACATCTTCAAGAGAAAGTTTTCCTTGTTCAAGTTTTTTTTGTATTTTTTCTTGTTGAGATTCATCTGTGACAGAACGTATTTTTTCAATAAGGGCTTGTAAATCCCCCATTCCTAAAAGTCTTGAAAGAAAACTTTCAGGATTGAATTCTTCTATATCGTTTATTTTTTCTCCTGTAGTTATGTAATAAACTCCTGCGCTCGTTTCTGCACAAGCAGTTAAAGCCCCTCCTCCTTTTGCAGTTGAATCCATTCTTGTAATTATAACTCCAGAAATTTTAAGAGCTTCTTGGAATTCACTGGCTTGTTTTTTTGCAGCTTGTCCAATATCTGCAGGCATAACTAAAATTGTTTCTGTGGGTTTTATTTCTTTGTTTAATTCTTTTATTTCTTTTATCAATTCTTTGTCTAAGGTGTGACGTCCTGCCGTGTCTACAAGAATTAAATCGTATTTTTTTAAATCGTGTTTTTTTTCAAATTTCTTCCAGGTTTTTACAGCATCTGTTTCATCGAAGTCAACAAAATAAGGAATATTGTTTTTTTTAGCTAGTTGTTCTAATTGTTCTTTAGCAGCGGGTCTATGAACATCTAAACCAACCATTATAACTTTTTTACCTCTTTTTGAATACCAGTTTCCTAATTTTGCTATTGTTGTTGTTTTTCCTGCACCATATAATCCCAAGAAAATTAATTTGGATTGTTTTCCTGATGGCAATTCAAGAGTTTTGTGTTTTCCAAGGATTTTTACCAGTTCATCATGAAGAAGTTTGATTATATGTTCTTTTTTTTCTATTTCTTTGATTCTTTCATCATAAGCTGCTTTTTTTATTTTATCAGATATTTCTTTCACTAAAAGTATGTTTACATCAGCTTCAATTAATGCTCTTTGCAAGTCTTTTACTACAGTTTCAACTAAGTTTTTATCTAAAAACAAAGCATTAGCTAGCTTGTCTCTTGCTTTTCTCAGTGATTCTCCTAGCTTCTCCAACATAGAAAAACAAGCAAATTATAAGTTAATAAAGTTTGGGTTTTAGATAGTGAAAAGGGTTTTATTGCCGGTATGGGACAATGGTACTCCGCATGCTTGGAGAGCGTGTTTCCGAAAGGATTTCCAGGTTCGATTCCTGGTGCCGGCGTTTTTATTTGGGAGTTGTTTTTTTGTGATTGGTAGTAACTTTATCAGGGTAACATTAGCAAAATTTATAAAGCTTTGAAAGATAATGTAAAAGTCTGAAAAGACAGGATTACAGTGAAAAAATGAACAAAATTGTTTTGGTTTTGGTTTCAATTTTATTGATTGGAGCAGGAATATTTCTTTTAGTTGGAAGTGAAAAAGAAAGTGAAGAGAATTTTGTTTTAACTGGAGAAGTTGTTTTAACTGAAGATATTCTTTTAGAATTTTCCGAAGAAGTTTTAATTGAGGTTGTGGACAACATAGATAATTATACAAATTATTACAGAGAATTTCAATTAAATGAATCTTGTAAAGTTTTTGTTGATGTTTCTTTGAATAGCCCTGTTGATTATGTTTTTTTGCCTGAATCTGAGTTAAAAAATTACGTTCAAGGGAATCTTTCTTTGTTTTATCCTGTATTGAAAGATAATTTGTTTATTAAAGAAGAATATCAACTTAATTCAGGAGAGTATGTAATAGTTCTTGTTACATCCGAATTACCTGTGGAAGCAGAAATTTTGGTTAAATCAGAAACTTTAAAGTCCTAGACTTTCAACAAATTTGTTTTTATCGAATTTTTGCAAATCTTTGTATTCTTGTCCTGTTCCTAAATAAAGTATTGGTTTTTCTGTGGTATAACCTACGCTTAAGGCTGTTCCGCCCTTTTCATCTATATCTGCTTTACTTAAGATTATTCCATCTATTTTCACTGATTGATTGAATGTTTTTATTTGCTCAATTATATCGTTTCCAGTTATGCTTTCACCAACAAAAATTTTTGTATCTGGATTGCACACTTTGGCAATTTTTTCAATTTGTGCCATTAAATTTTTTTCAGTATGCATTCTTCCAGCAGTATCTATGAGTACAGCATCAAGATGGTTTTTTTCAGCGTATTTTATCGCATCAAAGCCAACAGAAGCAGGATCTGAACCATATTCATGGGATATGACTTCAATATTCAGTTTAGCACCATGTTTTTTTAATTGTTCAATTGATGCAGCTCTGAAAGTGTCTCCTGCAGCAAAAACACAAGAAAGTTTTTTTTCTTTAAGCATATTTCCTATTTTTGCGATACTTGTTGTTTTTCCTGTACCATTTATTCCACAGAATAAAATCACATAGGGTTTATTTTCTGATAATTTCTTTTCTTTTATTTTTTCAATTAAATCAAAAGGTTCTATTAATATTTCATAGATTATATCTTTAAGAGACTCTTTTATTTGCCCTTCTATTTCTTTTTTAAGGAATTCTTTTCCAACTAAACTTTCTTTTAGTTGGTTTATTATTTTTTCAGAAACTTCTAAAGCAACATTGTTTTCAAGAAGAATCATTTCTAAATCATCAGAGTATTCTTGAAAATCTTGTTCAGATATTTTTACTTTACTTATTCCTGAGAATATTTTCTTGAAGAATCCTTTCTTTTGTTGTTCTTCTACCTTTATATCTTGTATTACTTTTTCACTTATTTTTCTTTCTTCTTGATCGAAAGTTTTTGGAATAGGTTCAACATATTCATGTTCTTCTATAGATTTTATTTGTTGTTTTGCTTTTTCTGTTTCTTTTATTTCTTGAACTATTTCTTCGGCTTCTTTTTCTTGTTTTTTTGATTTCTTTTTTTCTTTTTTTTCTTCTTGAAATTTTTCTTTTTTTTCTTTTGCTTGCTTTCCTGGTTTTTTTGATTTTTCTTTTGTTTTTTTGACTTCTTCTTGAATTTCTTCTACAACTGCTTTTTTTACAATGCCTTGAGTCCAGCTTTTTAGTTTTTCTTTTAATTTTCCAAACATGTTTTTAAGAGCAAAGAAATAGTTATTAA
>CAYWFA010000061.1:0-3115 GCA_964457815.1 Candidatus Woesearchaeota archaeon | reverse complement strand
ATTAAATCTTCTGACCCAACAAAATCGGCTCCAGCATCTTTAGCTTTTTTAGCTCTTTGGCTTGGAGTGTATTTTTCTAAATCTTTTTCATTTAACATTAATTTTCCACATTCCTGACAAAAACATCTCAAACTCATTTCAATTAAAGGAACATATTTCAAATGTATCAAAGGTCTTGCCAAATCAATACTTCCTGTATGTCCTAAACATTCTTTTATTCTTCCACCACAAGTTCTACATCTAACTCCTGGATCAACAGCACCCAATCTTAAATCCATTAACCCTCCGTCTACAGGATATCCGTCTATATCATAAAGTTCTGGGGTAACTATCTTGGCACATGAAATCTTTTTAATTTGTTCAGGACTAAATAAGCCGAACTTCATTTCTCCGATTTTTTTTCTTATTATTTTTGGCATTTTATTGATGTAAGTATCTTCTTGATTTAATTTGATTTATGATATTTTTATAATTATTTTCAAAGGTTGCTGAACCTGTAACACCTTCTTCTGAAGATTCTAAGATTAATCTGGTGTTATAACTTATCATCTGATTAATAACTCTAGCAGTACTTTTTTCATTCGCTTTTTCTTTTTCCAATATTTCTTTTAACATTTTATTCGTATTTGTTTTTTAAATCAAAAGTTGTATTTATATGAAGACCTTGGAGTTCTCCAAGCAACAACTTGAATGCATATGAAACCTCAACTAATTCAATATCTTCACTGCTACACATTGGACAATATGTTTTTTGTCTTACACTGTCTTCAATCGCAATTGTACCACATTTAGTGCATATAGGCAATACAACTTTATCTGAATCATATCTTTCTTTCAACAACAACGAGGCTCCATGAGCAACCAACGCTTGCTGTTCCATTTCTCCTAATCTTAATGCTCCTCCTCTCGCCCTACCTTCAATAGGTTGTCTTGTAAGAAGCGCAACTTTACCAGAAGCTCTTCCATGCATCTTGTTTCCAACCATATATTTCAATTTCAAATAATATAAATCTCCAACAAAAATCTTTGAAGTTATTTTTTTACCTGTAACCCCATTATACATTGTTTCCTTTCCATCAAATCTAAATCCCATATCTTCGAGTTGTTCTTCCAATTCTTTTTTACTTGTACCTGAGAAAGAAGTTCCATCAACAATTTCTCCTTTCAAAGAACCAACTTTACCTGCAAGTAATTCCAACAAATATCCTACAGTCATTCTCGAAGGCAAACCATGAGGATTAAACATTATATCTGGTCTTATTCCTCTTGCTGTGAAAGGAACATCTTCTTCTGGAACAATCATACCAATAACTCCTTTCTGTCCATGTGAAGTTGCAAATTTATCTCCAAGTTCAGGAATTCTTTGATCACGTGTTTTAACTTGAACAATTTTGTTTCCTTCATTGTCTTCTGTTATAAAAACTGACTCAATTATTCCTTTTTCTTCTTGTCTCATTGCAACACTTGATTCTTTCTTTGTTCTTATTGAAATTTCTCTTGCTTCAGATAAAAACTTTGGAGGAGACATTTTTCCAATCATAACTTCTCCCTCATTAACTTCGGCTTCTGGAGAAATTATCCCATCATCTTCCAAGTGTTTATAACTTGATTCTGTTCTATATCCTGAAGCATCTTTTTCTGGCATAGCAATTTCATCTTTCAATCCACCAGCGTAATTCATTTCAATTGCAGAATAAGGTCTGAAATAAAAACTTCTTCCAAGTCCTCTATCCAAACTTCCTTTGTTTAAAATTAAAGCGTCTTCCATGTTATATCCTTCATAAGACATTATAGCCACGACAAGATTTTGTCCAGCAGGATAAGTGCTTAAAGTATCATAAACAAAACTTCTTACTATTGGTTTTTGAGGATATTGAAGAACACTTACATCTGTATCTAATCTAGATAAATAATTTGCAGAATACAACCCTAAAGCTTGTTTCTGTGTTTTTGAACCTCTGTTCAATCTTGAACTTTGATCATGATTTCCATATGGAACAAGGCTTGTAACTGTTCCAAACAAAGAAATAGGATCAATTTCTAAATGAGTGTGCTCTGGAGTTAATTCTTCCTCGCTGATTGCAACAAGAGCATTTTCTTCTTCAGCAGCATCAACATATTCAATTATCCCTTTTTCCAATATTTCTTTCCAAGTTAATTCTCCTTGTTCTATCTGTACAAGATGCTCACTTTTAAGCTTAGGAATTCCATTTTCAACAATAACCAAAGGTCTCAAAACTCTTCCGGATTCTGTTGAAATATAAATTGTTTTTATACCCTCATCCTCTCTGAAACTCATTTGAACAGGAAGCAAATTTTCTCTTCTTTTTTCTCTTATTTGTTTAACAAATTTATTTCCATCTTCAACAGTTCCAATAAACATTCCATTAAAGAAAACATCATAATTTCCTATAGGTTCCCTGCTAAGTTCCAAACTTTCCAATTCTTTCATAAATTTATTTTCATCAAGATCAACACGTGTTGAAACTCTAGCAAGAATAGCTAAATTCTTTCTAAGTCCAATTTCTGTTCCTTCAGGAGTTTCAATAGGACAAAATCTTCCATAATGAGTTGGATGAAGGGTTCTTGCCATGAAGTTTTCTTGATCTCCTGGAAGCATACTTGAAACTCTTTGCAACTGTGAAATTGTTGAAAGATAATTTGTTTTATCTATATTCTGAGTTATACCACTTCTTTCTCCTGTCCAAGAACCTGTCGCAATTGCAGACTCAATTCTGTGAGAAAACAAAGTTGATTTAGCAAGAACTTTAATTGAAAAATATTTTTTTCTTTTAGAAGATTTCTGAAGAGAATATTGAATATCTCTAACCAAAATTCCTAAATTAACTCTGAAAAGTGTAGCAAGTAAATCTCCAGATAATCTCACTCTTTTATTGGAATAATGATCTTTATCTGTTCTTAATTTTGGGTTGTCTTTAGCAATCAAAAATTGTTTCAAGAATTTACAAAGAGTTATAGCTTTTTTGATTCTGTCATCTTTCTTTTGTCCTATATGAGGAAACAAATATGAATCAATTCTTTGTTTAACTCTATCAAGAATTTCTTTTTTTGTTCCTTGAAGATTTGTTTTTTCAGCAATAAACATCATTGCATC
>CAYWFA010000060.1:0-3148 GCA_964457815.1 Candidatus Woesearchaeota archaeon | reverse complement strand
CTTTGGTTTGTTTTTGCTGTTTTTTTTGTTTTTCAGATGTAGTTTTTTTTGACTTTTTTGGCATAATAAATACAATACTTCAAGATATATAAGAATTTTGTTTACTACGTAAAACTCGCCATTTGATGAGATTTTTTGTAAATATCAAATAAGCTCATTGCGTTTTGTTTTGCAACTTCTTCCGCGAGAGGTCTTAAGTGAGTTTTTTCAATCCAGTCATCTTTTCTTATTGGTTTGTTTTCTTGTTCTTTATTTTTTGGAACATCTTTTTTTTCTTGATTTTTGTTGTAATATCCAAATAAAGCTAAAAAAGGATTGGAAGTGTCTTTGGTTTCAGTTTTTTCTTGATTTTTGTCTTTTTCTTCAAGAAAAAAGTTTATTTCTTCTTGTAATTGTCCTAAACTTTCATTAGTGGTCCCTTCAATTAACTTTAATGCATCACCTAAATCCGATTTGTCTAGTTCTTTGTTTAATTGGTTTAATTCATCTTCATTAAGAGCATAAGCATTGAAAGTGATGTCTGCTTTTCCTCCAAATGTGAAATGGGCTTGTTGGGAAATTCTTTGAGGAATTCCCCGGAATGTTAATTCAACCGTAACACAACTGTAATATTTTCTGAATTTTTTATTGAAATTTTCTTTTGCAAACTCTTTAGGTAAAACCCCTTCCATAGCAAAATCTTTGACGTTTACTTCTTTTTTTCCTATTAAAACTAAATTAAGTAAAAGTGTATTGAATACTTTAACAAGGGCTGGTTCTCTTCCATTATCTTTGCTTTCTAAATCATAGGCTGCTTTGAGATAAGGTTTTGCCCATCTTGTGTAAAGTTTCAAGCTGTTTACTTGGCTTTTAAGATAAGTTTTTTCAAGTTCATACCTTTTTCTTAATTCTTGTTCTGATTGTTTCAACCAAACATTGAATTCTTGTATTCTTGGAATTAATATTCTTTTAACTCTCTCGTTTAAATCAAGTGATTGGGCTTGCTTTTCATCTTTTGAAGCAAGAAATGCGTCTATTAAGGTTACAAATCCACTTTGTCCTAAAGCCATTGCTTTTATGCTGGAATTTCCTTTTTGAATGTCTACTTTGTCCATCCAAATTTGTTTCAAAGAAAGAATTGCCCCTTCTTTTTTTGAATTATTTTTTAAATCATTGTAAGTTTCAAGTCTCATTCTGAATTCTTTTAAATCGTATATAAGATTGAGAACGCTTCTTAAAACAACATTGATATCTCCCATGACTTTGCTTGCTTGATTTTGCATTATTGTGGCTCTTTGTCCAAGTTCAGCAAAATGTCCTGAACCGGGTGAAGAAGAAAAGTTGTCTATAAGCTTTTCAGGTTTCAATCCGAAATCATTCATTAAATCAAGAATAAAAAAGTATACTGGCTCAAGGGTTTCAACAGCAGAATCATACCCTAAAGTGTGAGAAACAACAGGATTATCTTTGTATTTTGGATTTATTTTTCCAATTATGTCTGATACTTCTGAACCCATGTTTATTCAAAGAATTTCTTATTTAAAAATTGTTTGATATCTTGCAATAAGATAATTTTAAAAATAATTGTTGTTTTTGTTTAATATGGGTTTTTTTAATAGAAAAGATAAAATTGTTGATTTAACGGAAGATTATCATTATGATAGAAAAAAATCAAAAGCAGATATAAAAGACAATTTATTTCAACCAGAACAAACTTCTTCAGTTCAAAACACTGAAAGTTCTTTTGGAGGTTTTTTCAATTCATTTGGAAGTTCACCTTCTTCAACTAATTCTAGTTCATTTTCAAATTCTTCAATTAGTACGGCAAATTCAACTGAAAATTCTTATGGTAATTCAAATTATTCTTCAACAGAAAGTTTGGATGCTGAAGAAAAAAGAAGAAGACTTGCAATAAGACTTAAAAACATGACGGATAGAATAGAAGATTTATCTAACCAAATATATCAATTACAACAAAAAATGGAAGTCATTGAAAAGAAAATAAATTTGGGAAGATATGAATAAAATGAAAGATTTTGAAAAAATAGCCAAAGCATATGCTCTTAAAAATGCAATTCATTATAATGGAAAATCCAATCAGGGAGCAGTGATTTCAGGATTGTTTGCGGCAGGATTGAAAAAAGAAGAAGTTAAAGAATATTCAAAAAAGATAAATGAAGTTGTTGCTTCTGTTAACAAACTTTCTTTGGAGCAACAAAAAAAAGAATACGAAAAGTTGGAGGATTTTGTTTCTGAAAGAGAAGTTAGGGAGGGTTTAGAAGAATTACCTGATGTTCCTAAAAGCGGAGTTGTAATGAGATTTAGGCCGGCACCTTCAGGACCTATGCATGTTGGACATATAATTGCGTGTATGATTTCATCTTTGTACGTTAAAAAATATGGAGGCAAGTTTTATATTATTATTGATGACACCGATCCTGAAACAACACTTTCAGAAGCTTACAAAAACATTAAAAGAGATTGTGATTGGGCATTTGGAAATGTAACTGAATATATTAATTCTTCAGATAGAATGAAAATTTATTATGATTATATTGAAAAGATGATAAATAAGAATGCTGCTTATGTTTGTACTTGTTCTTCTGAGAAATTTAAAGGATTTTCAGAATTAAAAGAGAATTGTCCTTGCAGGAATAATGATTTAAAAGAGAATCTTTACAGATGGAAAAAAATGCTGGACAAGAAAAAAGGATACAAGCCGGGTGAAGCTGTAATAAGGTTTAAATCAACTTTAGGAATGCAAGATCCAAATCCTGCTATGAGAGATTTTCCTTTGGCAAGAATAAATGAAAAAGAACACCCTAAACAAAAAAACAAGTATAGAGTTTGGCCATTAATGAATTTGGTTGTTGCTGTTGATGATATTGAATTTGAAATGACGCATATTATTCGAGGAAAAGATCATATGGATAATGCTAAAAGGCAAAAAATGATTTTTGATTTTTTCAAGAAAAAATTTCCTTGGGTTTACTTTATGGGAAGAATTAAATTCAAAGATTTAATTTTATCTAAAAGAAAATTGAATTCCATGATTGATTCCGGTGAGTTTTCAGGAGATGATGATGAAAAACTCCCCACGATAGCTTCTTTAAGAAAAAGAGGATATAAACCAGAAGCTTTTGCTAAATTCGCAGAGCAGAGAGGTCTT
>CAYWFA010000059.1:0-3268 GCA_964457815.1 Candidatus Woesearchaeota archaeon | reverse complement strand
AATCATATCCTTCTAATGGACATTCTCCATAGCTAAAAACTGTTCCATCAATATTCCTTGTTCCGCATTGATAATCCAAAACATCTCCACCTTTGGATTCTTGCTGTTCGCTATTTACTGGATAATTATTCCATTGTCGTTTATCTTTAACAACGAAAAAAATTACACATCCAACAACAAGAAGTAAAATTATTATTGATATAAAAAGAATTTTTGTTGAACCTCTTTTTTGCATATACAATACAAGAATTATTTATTTAAAAATATATACAAAAATAAATTTAAGAAATCTTCTTACTTGTTAATTATCCCTTCCAACTCTTCAAGCATCTTTTTCATTTTGGGCTTTCCAAAATGTGTTCTTGCAGGTTCTAAAAGTTCAACAAGGGCTTCACCTACAGCATTTTTCAAGTCCATTGGATGTAATTTTTTATCTTGAAAATCTTTCTCCAATGATTCATAAGTGTGATAAGTTTTATTTCCCCCAAACTTTTCTGGTCTTTTTATTTCAAGCTTACATTTATTATCTCTGAAAATTAAATATTTTGTCCAATCCAAAACAGGATTAAATTCAGTTTCACCTTCCAAACAAAATGCTTGATTTAATTTTCTTTTTATTTCTTCAGGAGAATCATGTATAAACACACAAGTATCTGGTTTGGATTTACTCATCTTTAAAGCAGACAACAATTCTTGCATTTGTTCTTTTGGAACAGGCCAGATAGGAGGTTTTCCTAATCCTAACAATAAATGATGATGAACTGCAACAGGTTTTATTTTTTTTCCTTGTTTATCTAACAAAGCATTTTCTTTTAATTTCAATGCAACATCTCTTGCAATAACTTGTGCTTTTCTTTGGTCAATTCCTGCATGAGGCATATTTATTCCTTGAGCAAAAATATCTGCAACTTGCATTGGAGGATAAATCAATTTTGCAAAATCAACTGAATCTCCTTCTTTTCTTCCCATAATTGTTATGCTCCTCATCATTCTTGAAAGACTTGTGTTTTTACTAACATCCACCATTGTAAGCCAATAATCATCATTATTATGATACAAATCACTTCCTAAAACAAATTTCAATTTCTTAGGATCTCCTCCTAAACATTTCAAACTAGCTTCCATTCCTTCTTTGAAATATTCAACTGCAACTCTTTTTATTGTATCTCTATCTCCCCCAAGTTTGTCATTTATCCAACTATGCCAATCAGCTAAAAATATTGAACACTCAATACCAGCATCCATGAAATCTTTAACTTTAGACATGCACATCAATCCTGTTCCTAAATGTATTTTTCCAGAAATCTCAAATCCAATATAATGTTTTATTTTAATTCCACTTTCAAGAAGAACTTTCAAGTCTTCTTCAGTCATGACTTCTTCTGTATTTCTTTTTATAAGTTCAAACCTTTTTTTAGTGTCCATATTTTTTCGAGACTTTACTTCTTTTCTTCAGTTTTTCTTGTTTCAACCTTAACTCCAAGTTCTTCAAGCCTTTTTATGTGGGCTTGCATAACTCTTTCAAGTTGTTGAATAAGCTTTATTAGTTCTCTTCTCTCATTTATAAGAGTGTTCAAAGAACCTTGATGAAAACCAATTTCAACTTCTTTAGGAAGGTCTGAAACTTTCTTTTTTGTTTCTGCCATATTTTATTTAAAAAAATCTGTATTATAAATGTTTGTTTTGATGATAATAATCAAGAATTATTTGTTGTTTTTTCAATAATTACTCTCAAACGCTCCTAAATCAGGAGCTGAACCATACCATTCTCTGCAATTTTGCCCAGGATGTGGCCCTGCAGTTGCACAATGATATCCGAGTATAATTGTTCCAGCATCAATTAAATCACTTCCTTGAGCTAAGTGTCCGAAAGTTACATCAGGTAAACTATAATCAGATTTTCTTTGGCTCATTAATTGCAAAGTATCTAAGCTTATAAAATCTGCATCTGTTACATTATAAGCTGGATTATATTTCCACCACCAATCTCCAGAAAAAGGATAATAAATCCAAGTGTTGTTGCTTCCATTAATCCAAGCGTAATATAAATAAACTTCATATTTGGTTCCAGTTGCTTCAATATCTTGACTATCATAAACAACATTATTGAAATATGTAGAACCATTTTTGTCATGGTATCCCATCCCATCTTTGTATGCTAAATTGTTGTAAAGTATGCCGTTATTTGGCCATTGATTGTTTTCTTCATATCCCACAACAATATTATTAACAATTCCACTTCCCGCACAATCCGCAGCAAGAGAATTTCTTACAATTACAAGGCTTTCTCCTCCGACTTCATAATTCGGAACGACATCTGGGATAACTCCAGTCATTTTAAATCCGTTTTGCTCCATTCCCCACAAATCAGTTAATCCAGAATACTTGTCTGTTGCTATAGCCCAGCATCCATCAAAAATTCTTTTTCCTGAACCATGAGGGTCAAATCCATCATCAGAATAATTGAATGCCCTGCAATTAATCCAGTGGAAAGTTCCAGCATAATAAGTTTCAACTTTCCATCCATCTGCAGCATTTCCAGGACTATCATCATATCTGTCAAATAAATTATATGCATCGCAGTTTATCCAAGTGGTATTATCTGATTGAAAATAAGGTTCTTGACGTTCATCTTGATTACCCACATCTACAGCATATTGCGCATCTAAATCGCTCCACGCTCCACTCCAGTGTTGGAATCCTCTTCCATCAATATCATGTACAACAAGATTTTCATAAATTATATTTGCACATGGAGCACACCCAATTCCCCCAACTTCAGAATAAGGTTTCCATGTTCTAGTGTAGTTTGGAGGGCTCTGATGAACATGCCTTACAGTTAATCCTTTTAAATGAATATATTCCACATCTCCCATTCCTATTCCTCCACCCCAACCAGTGTATTGATCTGGAAGTATTAATTCTTTATCCAATATTGGCTTTTCACCAGGATAATTAAAATACCTAATCGGATTCTCAGCAGTTCCACTAACTGCAGTGTTATATGAACGAGGTCCATCTATAGCCATTCTACCCTCTTCAGCAGTAGTAGGACGCCAAACTCCTCCTCTGAAATAAGCAATATCTCCTGGACCTAATTCTCCAACAACTCTTTGCCAAGTATAAAATGGTTGTTCAAATGTTCCGTTCCAACTATCATTTCCCCATAATGCAACAAAAAAAGTATCGCCAGAAACTTCCAATAAACAAACACCATGAGAACAATACTCTCCTTCTTCACAAGCCACACCATCACAACTTAAATCAT
>CAYWFA010000058.1:0-3320 GCA_964457815.1 Candidatus Woesearchaeota archaeon | reverse complement strand
AATCTTGAAATTACATAAAACCCCTTTCTAGATTGCATTAAACAAAATAGACAATATCTCTGGATGGAGAACAAATATCGATAAACCTTTAAAAGAAAGCATTGAAAGCCAAGCAATGAACGTCAAACAAACATTTGATGAAAGATATATGACATTAATAGGCTCTTTAAACAGTTTTGGTTTTGATTCTGACTTGTATTACAATATCTCTGATTTCACAAAAAAAATAGCTTTAATTCCTTGTTCCGCAAGAACACATGAAGGAATACCGGAATTAGTTATGATGCTCTGTGGAATAAGCCAAAAATATTTGGCTGATAAACTAAAAATAGGAAAAGAACCTAAAGGAGTTTTATTGGAAGTTAAAAAAGAAAAGTCAAACAATTATATTGAAGCGATATTATATGATGGAGAATTAAAAAAAACCAATGAAATTGCAATTGCAAATTTCAATACCGAAAAAGATCCAATAACAACCAAGATAAGAATTTTAGAAGAAATAGAACCTTTATGTGCAAAATTCAAACCCAAAGAAAGTGTAATTGCATCAACAGGTATAAGAATGCAATTAATAACCAAAGAAGAAGTACTTCCAGGAATGCCCTTTGAAATCTATAAAAATAATTTAAAAGAATTAAAAGAAAAATTCAACAAAGAAGTTTCAGATAAAATAAAAACAAAACCCCATGGAATAATCGCAAAGGCGGATTCTTTGGGAAGTTTAGAAGCTTTGCTTTTTCTTTTAGAAAATCAAAATATCCCTGTTTTGAAAGTGGGGATAGGAAACATCAACAAATCAGATATAATAAATGCCAAAGCAAACATCGAAATAAATGAACTAGATGCAATAATCGTTGGATTTAATGTTGAAATCGATGAAGATACTCATGAATTAATAAGAGACCAAGGTAAAAAAATAAAAGTAATAACAGATGAAGTAGTTTACAAGCTTATTGAAGATTTAATGTATTGGAGAACAGAAAAACAAAAAGCAATTGAAAAAAAGAGATTAATGGAACTAGCACCAATCTGTAAACTAAATATTCTTCATCAGTATGTTTTCAGAAATACAAGTCCTGCAATATTTGGAGTTAAAATTGAAGCTGGAAAATTAAAACAACAAATGCACTTAATTGATGAAAACAATGAAAAAGTAGGAAAAATAAAAAACATTGAATCCGAAAGAAAATCTGTTCAAGAAGCAAATGAAGGCATGGAAGTTGCAGTTTCTATGCCAGGAATAAATTTTGAAAGAGCAATGAAAAATAGAAATCTAATGTACTCTGATTTAGGAGAATCACAATTCAGAAATTTCAAGAAAAACAAAGACTTGCTTTCAAAAAGTGAAATGAAAGCACTTCAAGAAATAGCTGAAATAAAAAGAAAAACAAAGGCAGACTGGGGAATCTAATCACTTCTCTTTTTTAAATGCATAAAATATTCCTTCAATATCAAATCCATCTGGAATTGAATGACGAATATATCCGTTATTGATGAATGTAGAACGTTTTTCACACACCAAAGCATGTCCAGAAACACTTTCATCAGAACACATCAAAAATAAAATATTTGGATAATTTAAAGGATAATTTCTTTCAATAATAATCAATTTTCTTTCCAAAGAAGTTTCAAACGTCCTTTTAAGTAAATTCAAATAACTGCTTTTTAATTGTAAATTGTCTAGATTATAATCCAACGAAGGATTTAAATAACAAACTCCAGAATACTTGTTTCGAGACAATTCTTCTAAAAGGATTGGAAAAGAAGATATATCTGTTGTCCCGTCTTCTGATACAAGAGGATGAGTTCTAGAATTAACATAAACTCGCATAGCTGTATTAAAATCATTATACTTAAGATAAATTAAATTAGAAAGCGAGGTTATTCCACATCCCTTATTTTTATTTGGAAAATATCCATCCAAAGTAAGAATTTTTTGATTTGATTTTAACGGGTTAAAAAAATTCCGCATACAACAAAAAAACAAATTGAAAGTTTTTAAGGATTATTATAATTAGATATCTTCTTAATTCAAATAAAGTTATTATTTTTTATATCTAAACCTTATCCTTTTTTGAGCAGGGTCTCTCTTTGGCTGTTTTACTTTCTTCAAATAATCTTCTCTTCTAATATAATCTGGCATAGAAAAAGCAAATTCTAATTGTCCCGTATTCTCAATTAATTCGCCTTTGTTAACTTTCTCAAGTTCTTCATCACATTTATATTTAATATCACAACTATCACACTTTTTTCCTCTTTCTGGATAAACATTTCCTTCAATACATCTTTTCTTTGCCCCTTCAACCATCTTCAAAACTTCAAGAAAATGATTGTCATTTCTTTGAGAGATAATAACAGGTTTTGGAACTGATTTAAATTTTTCTGGATTAATCCCTAATGCTTCTATCATACAAAACCCTACTTCAATTTTAGGAGAAATAAATTCCTGTCCTTCCATGTATTCTTCAATTTTATTTTCAAGATTAAACTGCCTTGCAAAATTTCTATCGTCTCTAAGTCTTGCGCATAAACCCGCTGCATAAAGAGTTAATTGGGGGTCATGTTTTAGTTTCATCTCCCCAACCCAAGGATTTCCAGATTTATAATCCAAGATTCTTATCTTATCGTCAATAAAACTAATTTCGTCAATAAACCCCTTGAATCTTTTTTCACCAAGATAAAAACTAAAAGGTTCTTCTATAAATCTTGTTTGGGGTGTGGGTTCATTTATTTTATAATTAAACAAAGGAACGCATAAATCTTGCATCTTGTTCAAGATAATCCATTTTTCCGAATCATAAGACCAATGAATTTTTTCACCTTCTTTTCTTTTCTCATCTGCAATTATTATGCTATTCCATTTTCCTTTAGCATATTTTGCAAAACTTTCTGCATCAAAGTATTTTTTATCTTTAAACTTAGAAGATTTACTCATTGCTTCTTCTTCTGTACCCAACCTATCCCAAAAATGTTCAACTAAACTATGCAACAAGGAACCCTTAACGTATGCAGATAATCTAAGGGGCTTTACCCCTTTAAAATACCTAAGATAAAATCTAAAAGTACAATAATTAGCAGTATTTATCTGTGTTGCACTTGTATAAGATTTCCACATAAATTCTCATACAAAATAGTATTTATAACAATTATTGCAATAAAAAGTAAAAACAAAGCTTTAAAAACAAAAACTCATAATTCATATTATGAAAAAAAACAAATTAGGTGTTGTAATTGCAATATTGGCCATGATTTATTCATTTTCAATTATAGTTTCAGCAGAACCTTGCAACTTACAAATTTCAATGATAAGTCAGGATCCT
>CAYWFA010000057.1:0-3478 GCA_964457815.1 Candidatus Woesearchaeota archaeon | reverse complement strand
TTTATATTATAATGGAAAATTATATGATTTCAAAAACGGAACAAATAGCGGAGTATATATGATACCTCAGATAAGCCAAGTAAGTAGTGGGCTGCAATTAGATGAAGAAGGAGCATTAATTTACTTTTCTTCAAGAACTATTGAGAGTCTTGTTGCTCAACTTTATTTAATGAATGATCCAAAAGAAATATATGAAGGAGTAGAGTTAGCTCATTCTGAACCAGATCCTTTAGAAACTTATCTTGAGATGTATGGAGGAATGAATCTTAATGAATTCTTTTATTTCAATGGATTAAGAGGTCCATTAAAAATCTGGGAAGTTAATCCATCTGAAGACATAATTGCATTAGAAGAGTTTAGTGCTGTTTCTGGAGGATTTGCACAGTTAGATAATAAAACATTTACAAAATGAAAAAGAAAATAGCCTTGTTTTATCCTTGGATAAAAAGCAAAGGGGGTGCAGAGAAAACTCTGCTTGAAATCCTAAAAATTAAAGAACTGGATTTTGATTTGTATACTTGGATTTATGATGAAGAGAATTCATTTGATGAATTTAAAGACATAAAAATAAATGTAATTGGTCCAAAAATATTAAAGAAAGTCTCGAGAAAGAAATTGTTAAGAGGATTATTCTTATTGTTTAGTTTTTTCTCTAAAATACCTCTGGAAAAGTATGATTATTTTTTAATTTACACATCTGGTGTAGGGGAATTCATTACTTTTAGAAATTATAAAAAAGGCAAGACAATCGCTTATGTGAATACTATTCTTAGAGATGCTTATCCTGAAATTGTTAAATGGAATCTAAAAAACAGGTATAAGAACATCTTTTCAAGAATAATTTACAGATTATCTACCAGAATATACAGAGTATTTGAAAAAATTGCCTGGAAAAGAATAGATTATCCAATATTTATATCTGAAGAAGGATTAAATAGAGCAAAAAATCAAGGGTTATTAAAAAATAAGGAAGCTAAAGTAATTTATGTCCCTGTAGACCTTAATAAATTCAAAAATCTACCTAAGAGAAAAGGAGATTTCTTCTTATATGTTTCAAGATTTAATAATCCAAAGAGGCAAGATTTGCTAATAAAAGCATGGGAAAGATTCTCTAAAGATTATCCTAATGAAAAATTAGTTTTATCTGGAGGATTAGAGAACAAAGAATATCTTGAATATATAAAATCCCTCTCAAACAAATCAGAAAATATTGACATAAAAGTTGGATTAAATAATGAGGAGCTTTTAAGAATCTATGAAAAATCAAAAGCAGTTATATTTATTCCATTTATAGAAGATTTTGGGATTGTGCCTTTTGAAGGGTTGGCAGCAGGGAAGCCTGTAATTGCAGTAGACAGAGGAGGATATGTGAATTTAATAAAAAAGAATAAACAGTATTATCCTATTAAAGAAAATGAAGAGGAAGAAGTATTTATAGAGAATATTGTGAAAGCTCTTAAAATATTTATGGGATCAAAAATAAAACCAAAAAAAATAGATACACCTGAATTAAATATACAAAATTTTAAAAAGAAATTTAGAGAAGTATTTAAATGAAAAACGAACTAGTCTCTGTAAATGTACCTACTTATAATTCTGAAGCAACATTAGAGCAGTGCTTAAATGCAGTAAAAAATCAGACTTATAAAAATATAGAAATAGTAATAGTTGACAGTTATAGTAAAGATAAAACTCTTGAAATTGCAAAGAAGTTTAATGCGAA
Source organism: Candidatus Woesearchaeota archaeon (assembly GCA_964457815.1). GTDB lineage: Archaea > Nanobdellota > Nanobdellia > Pacearchaeales > GW2011-AR1 > MWBV01. Next base: position 1,755 of record CAYWFA010000057.1, on the reverse strand, counting down.
AATAGTTATGTGCAAGGGAAAATTGTTGGAAGCGAGAATTCTTGGGACTGAAAAAAGCAAAGGGGAATATGTTTTACTTCTTGATTCTGATCAGATATTAGAAAAAACTGCAATTGAGAGAGCAGTTAAAAAAATGAAAGATTATGACAGTTTATGGTTATGGGAAAGAGCATACAACAGAAAAAAGTTTTTACCTTCACTATACGACGCTGATAGGATGCTTGTTCAAACTTATTGGGAACCTGATGATGACATTGTATTGCCAAGATTCTTTAAAAGAAAACTGCTTATGAAAGCTCACAGCAAAATTCCAAAAGAACACATCAATATTTGCGCTGCACAGGATCATATAATAACATGGTATGAATTTAAGCAAATAACAAAGAAGAATGGCATGCTTGAGGATGCTGTTGAACACATGGAGCCTGATAGCTTAAAAGCAATCTTCAAAAAGCAGTGGAGATGGGGAAAAACAACAAAAGATTTTTACAAAACAGGACTTTACAGAGAGCTAATAACAAAAAAAGATAGTTTTAGAACATTCAAATTCAAACATTTAAAATGGAGCCTTAAAAGTTTCTTGCTAAGGATATTAAGAGGTGTTCCATATAAATTAGGATATTGGTTTGGATAAACAATTCTAAAATGAAAAATCCAAAAGTAGCAATAATAATTTGTACTTATAATCAGCAGAAGCTCTTAGAAGAATGTTTAAACTCTCTTAAAAATAAAACATCTTACAAAAATTATAAGGTGTATTTTATCGACGATAGTGGAAAAGGAAACATAGAGAAAAGTATAAAAGACAAATTCAAATGGGTAAATACAATAGAAAATAAAAAGAATCTTGGATTTTCTAAATCAAATAATCTGGGAATAAAAAAGGCAATTAAAGAATACAATCCAGATTATATTCTTCTTCTTAATGATGACTGTGAAATTATTCAAAAAGATTGGATTAGTAAAATGATTGAAGTTGGTGAAAAAGATAAAAAAGTGGGGATAATAGGATGCAATATAAGATATCCTGATGGAACTCTGCAAAATCTTGGGGGATATTTAAATGGTTGGAAAATAGACTTGGAATTAAAGGAAGATGAGAAAAATGTATTTGAAGTAGACCACATCATGGGAGCTTGCCTCATGATAAAAAGAGAAGTAATAAATAAGATAGGATTACTTGATGAGTCTTATTCACCGTACTTATTAGAAGACACAGATTATTGTATCAAATCCAAAAAAGAAGGATGGAAAATAGTTACTATTCCCTATGTAAAACTAATTCATAAAAAAGGGAAAAGTATTGATTCTCAAGACGATAAAAGAAGATTATTAATAAGATTCAAAAATGATATAATTTTCTCAAGGAAAAACCTAAAAGGATGGAATAGATTTTTTAGAATATTTGTATATCTTCCTACAGTCGCAATATTCAAAAAGAAAAGAGATACAGGAGGATTGGGTGTAAAAAATATCTCAATAAGAACTAAATTTATAAGGAATCTCTATCTTTGGTTTATAGCATTTTTCCCTAAAATCTATAATAAGGAACTTAATAAATAAGAATGATAAAAAAAACTTTAAACAAAATAAGAAGCAGTAAAGCAGGATATGAACTTGGAAGAAAGATCCTCTCAACTCCTGCAATAGTAAATAGCAAATTATATGACAATTTCTACAATAAAAAGATAAACAAAACAATTAAGAAATTAAACCGCCAATATCCTCTTGGAGTTGATATTGGAACAACAAATC
>CAYWFA010000056.1:0-3587 GCA_964457815.1 Candidatus Woesearchaeota archaeon | reverse complement strand
ACTGAAACCGGCTTTCTTGTAAACACTGAGAGGAACCTCTAAAACTTCAACTTCATTTACACATCCAAAAAATTCTCCTAAAGGAATAATTCCATTTCTCTTTAAAACTTCCATTGAAGGAGCATTACAAGGATAATGGATAAACGAGCCTTTGCTAGGGGAGTAATAAGGAAAGCATTCCAATAAATGAGGTTTATGTCCTTTTTCCATATAAAAAAGCAGTCAAATTAATATTTAAACCTTTCCATATGTTACCATGTATAAGTTACAACTAACAAATAATTAAACTTATAACTGAAGTTATTTTATATAAAATATGAAAACAAAAGAGGAAAAAATGTTAAAAAAAATAATCCCAATTCATTCAATTAGAAGTCAAGAAACTTTCGCACAAAAAGCATCAGATAAACTTACAAAAATAATCGGAAGCTGGACATTTATCATTTTATTTTTAGTATATATATTCTTTTGGATCTTTGCTAACCTTTATGCGTGGTTTAATTCTTGGGACACTTATCCATTCATTCTCTTAAATTTAACTCTTTCGTGCGTTGCGGCTATACAAGCCCCAATAATACTTATGTCCCAAAACAGGGCAAATCAAAAAGACAGGCAAAGAATGGAGTATGATTATCAAGTAGACAAAAGAACTGAAAAAGAAATTGAAAAAATAAAAATCCAACTTGATAGAATTGAAAGAAAGTTAAATAAAAAGTAAACTTAATCACTCCTCCAACCTATTATTGAATTCTCCAACAATATTCTGAAGCATTTTCTCTTTTATTAGATTCTTGGATTTACTCCATTCTTCATTTCCTAAAACCCACCCGAGTTTGACTAAAGCAGTTTCGGAAAGCATATCATTCAAATAAATAACTCCTGCATCAATAAGTTTTCTTCCACTTGAATAAACCAACCCATCAACCCTTCCGTTTATGCACTGAGAAGTTCCACAAAAAATCATTCCTTTACCTGAAAGCTCTTTTATTTTCTTTATCCAAGATTCTGAAGCATTCCCTATCCCGCTCAATTCAATAATTACTCCCTTATATCCCTTCTTATGATAATACTCCAAGATATCTGAAGATTGCCCTGGATGAAATTTAACAAGAGCCACCTTCTCTTGAAAACTTTTAATACATTTAACTTTCTTTACATTTCCTCTTTTATTGAAAGAATTCAAAATATCTATCCTTCCATCAAAATAAACTCTTGCAATGCTTTCTCCATTAACTACCTTAAATGCATCTCTTCTTGAAGTATGCAATTTTCTTACTTTTGCCCCAGGCATAACATCACAAAAATTATCTTCAGAATTAGCATGTCCAACCAAAACAACTTCTGCAATATCGCTTATTCCAGCAATTATTGAAGAACAAATTAAATTAAGATTAGCATCAGAACTTGCTCTATCTATACTTCTTTGAGAATATGTTAAAACAACGGGTTTATTCAAATTTCCAAGCATAAAACTAAGTGCAGCAGAAGTGTAATGCAAAAAATCTGTTCCATGGGTTATTACAACTCCTTGAATATTTGAATCGTTCAAAAGATTTTCACATAACTTTGCTAATTTTTGCCAATCCTTGAAATCCATTTCCTCTGAAAATTTCATAAATGGAATTTCAACCTTCAAAACATTAACTTTTTCAAATAATTCTGGATAAAACTTAAACAAACTTTCAGGGCTATCCAAAGGATGAACTCCCCCTGTTTTTGAATCATACTTAGAAGAAATTGTTCCCCCAGTGATAATCATAGCAATATTTGGTTTAGAAGGATCTTTCTTTATTTCACTTTTCTCTTCTTTTTCCTGAAAGTTTTTTAATATTTTTAAATCGATTATTTCTTTTTTATTTAAACCAATATTATATCCATTACTTAATTTCAATAAAATTATTCCTTTCTCTGACTCAGGGCTTTTCAAAAGAGTACCCTCATAAATCAATTTGCCAAAATGTACTTCAATTAAATCTCCGGGTTTAGCAGAATCCACTTTAGACAAAATCTTCAAAGAATCTGATTTTTCCTTTGCTCTCCTAGCTAATTTCTTTACCATACTAAACTAAAAACAATCAGCAATTAAAAACTTAATGTTCTTGTAATTAAATAATAATGAGCCCAGGAGGAATCGAACCTCCATCACCGGGGCCGAAACCCGAAATTCTATCCGTTGAACTATGGGCCCAAATAAACACTAAATAAAACCTGAAAACCTTTTTATACTTTGAGATTACCTTGTTTATTAACCTAATTAAATAATTTTAAATACACTTCTTCTTTTACTTAACAATGAAAGAAAAATTAAACCAAGATAAATCCCAAGAAGGGATAACAGTAAAAAAAGACGAAAATTTCTCTGAATGGTTCACTCAAGTAATAGAAAAAGCAGAATTAATAGATTTAAGATTAGACATTAAAGGATTTACAATAATTCGTCCTTGGGCTGCATTAACAATGGAGAATATGTTTCAACATTTAGAAAAAGAATTACAAAAGAAAGGACATCAACCCACATTCATGCCTTCTGTAATTCCCAAAGAAAATTTAATGAAAGAATCGGAACATGTTCAAGGTTTTACACCCGAAGTGTTTTGGTTGAAAGATATTGGAGACAATAAAGAGCTTGCTTTAAGACCAACCTCTGAAACTCTCTACACCCCAATGTTTAAACTTTGGATAAGAAGCCATAGAGATTTACCTTTAAAATTATACCAAAGAGGTTCTGTATTCAGAATGGATACAAAAGCTACACGCCCTTTAATAAGAGGCAGAGAATTTATTTGGATTGAATGTCATGATGCTTTTGCAACAAAAGAGGAAGCAGAAGCCCAGGTTCAAGAAGACATAGATACAACAGAAAAAGTAATGCATCAAATTTACGGGGTTCCATTTTTACCTATGAAACGTCCAGAATGGGATAAATTTGCAGGAGCAGAATACACCGTAGGTTCAGACTGTTTTATGCCAGACGGCAAATTAATTCAACAACCTTCAACACACTTAATGGGACAAAAATTCTCAAAAGCCTTTGATGCAACCTTTAAAAATAAACAAGAAAAAGAAGAACATCTTTGGACAACAGCTTATGGTCCAGCTGTTTCAAGGATATTGGCTTCAGTTATAGCAACACATGGAGATGATTCTGGAATGATTCTTCCTTATGCTATCACGCCTATTCAAGTTGTAATTGTTCCTATTTTCAATGCAGAGAACAAAAATAAAGTATTAAAAAAAGCAAAAGAAATTTCTGAAAAATTACAAAAAGAAAACATCAAAGTTGAGATAGATGAAAGAGAATATAAACGTCCAGGAGAAAAGTATCATATTTGGGAATTAAAGGGGGTTCCTTTCAGAATTGAATTTGGAGAAAAAGAGCTGAAAAACAATGAACTTGTTTTATTTACAAGAGATACCAAGAAAAAAGAAAAAATTAAATCAACTGATTTAAAAAAAATAAACAAATTAGGTATAGAATTCGATAAAAGATTAAAAGAAAAAGCCGACAAATTAATGAGCAATAAAATACAATCTTGTTCAAGCAAAAAAGAAATAAAAGATGCTTTATCTCAAGGAAAAGTAGCAAG